>NZ_JBAHUR010000008.1 GCF_036689815.1 Magnetovibrio sp. PR-2
GAGCCTTTAACTTAGAATAACAGGGCCACCAACTTTTTCGCTGATCTTGCGCGAGGCATAATCGCCAACATATTTCCCCGCAAGACTGCCCACCGCCGACCCGGCAACGGGACCGAAGAAACTGCCCGCCATGGCGCCGAGAGCGGACCCGATGAAAAACTCCGTAAGTCCCGTTTCAGGGTTGATGGAGCCGCCGTCGGTGACGCGGCCAGGTCATGTACAAAATCAATTTACTCTGACCCCATTGACTGCTTATCCCATTTTTTCTCATTTCACTTAAGTCACTGAATTAATGGTCGGGTCAATAAACAGCCCAACGAGGAAGAGAACTAAAGCAAGCAGGAAAAACCCAAAAGAATACAGACCAGACATCCAATGACGTAGAATAAGTTGGAACAGTGAATTGCCTAACGACAGCAGGCCAGCGACGGACAAAACCAATACACATACGAACTCAACACCCCAAAGGCATAGAGGACAGTCACTCAATACGGCTCTCTGAACTGTCGCTGACACAATGAGAATCCCACCACAACCAATAAGAACCCTCAATAGGAAAATTTGATACGTAGTTAGTTTACTCATCATCGATATCATTTACCTTCATGAGAAAGGCTTTGCAGAACTGTTTCCAACCATAGGCTGTACTAATGTAAGTTTCAAGCTTCCTCGCGTGGTCACATCTTATTCTAGGAGATTTATATTCCAATCTCGCAATTTGTACTGCAAATATTGTTGAGCACCGGAAACTCCTCCACGCTCAGACCCACCTATCCCCCAGGGAAGCATATCTGTCGCCGCATGTCCTGCACCAGATGTTGCCCACTTAGCCCAACCCCAAAGATCAGAATCGTCTGTGGGTTTCAGTTCTTGGTGAACGTAGTTATACGTCCCTTTGTGCCGAGGATCGGTCACAACTTCCCCTGTGTCGCCATCGAAAACAACTTCGCGACCATCTGGATGAGCATACTTCCTCTCACGTTTTCCAACACCGTTTTGATGCAGGTTATCCATACCTTCAGGATAAAGGATAAATCCACTGTTCTTCGCATTTAATTCCGAATTTGGTAAAGGATGGTTCAGCTTGTCCCGGTCCTCAAAATGCCAACGAGAAGCTTTATGAAATAATCCCTCATCATCCTGGAATGGGCGTTTCCCATGACGCGCGGTCTTGCGTTCTTGTGCATTTAAGGTGCGCCCTTTTTTGGGTGCAGACGATGCGCTAGCATTGTGGGTGTGCAACTTGTTTTGGTACTTGTCCTGAGCCGCGCGGAACGTGTCTTGGGTGTCTTTCGGCTTATTCAAATGCGCCTTTGGTCCCGACCAGACTTCTTGAACGCGGGGCTCGGGTTTTGCTCCACTGAGCTCCATGGTTGGGGCGTGCTTGGTGTTTTGGGAACGGGTGACATGTGGGCGGGGGGTGTTTGAAATCTCCTTTGTTTGGGCTTTGGGGGCTTTGGGGCCGGCCCAGACTTCTTGCACGCGCGACGGTTTGTTTGCTGCCGCTTGGGCAGACTTCACACGTTGACGCGTGGCGTCGGAGAAGGTGGAGATCTGTCGCTTTGGTTTCGGTTGTTTGAGCGGTTTAAAATCGTTGACGCGCAGGTATCTGCCCGACAACGGGTCTTGCATGGGACCCTCCGGGCCTTGCAACACCGGGTTGGTTTTGGATTTGGGAACCTTGGGTGCCAGCGATGCGTTGCTGAGGGAGGACGTTTGACGCGGTGTGCCCAACGCGTTGTTGGGTTGCGTGCGCTTTGGCGTGCTCCGGCCAGCGCCACCAGCGGCTTGGCCGTTAAAGCCCGGCGTGCCAAACGACGTCGTGTCCTTCGTCGCAAATTGATCCGAAAGTGCGCCGCTGATGCCTCCGGTTTGGCCGCTTGTTTTCGGGCCCATGGCGTCGATGGTGTCGGACAGGCCGCTTTGCAAAGACGAGCCCAAAGCATTGCCTAAGGTGGAGCCCAACGGCCCGCCAATGGTGTCACTGACTTTTCCAGCTGCGTAGTTGCCCACCGCCCCGGTAAAGGCGTTTTTCAAGCCGCCGCTGATGTCGGTGTAGGACCCGTTGCCCAAAAACCCACCAACGGTGCCACCGAGGATTTGACCCACGGGACCGCCGACCTTCTTGCTGATTTTCTGTGCGGCGTAGTTGCCGATCATCTGTCCGCCAACATTGCCGACAAAAGAGCCAACCCCTGGGCCCATAAAGCTAGTGGCCATGGCACCTAACGCCGAGCCAATGAAGAATTCCGGCAGACCGGTTTCGGGATTGATGGAGCCGCCGTCTGTGACGCGGACAGGTCATATGCAAAATCAATTGACTCTGACCCCAATGAACTAAAGAAGCCACCAACCGTGCCGCCGAGGATTTGCCCCACGGGACCGCCAACTTTTTCGCTGATCTTGCGCGAGGCGTAATCGCCGACGTATTTCCCCGCAAGACTACCCACCGCCGACCCGGCAACAGGGCCGAAGAAACTGCCCGCCATGGCGCCGAGAGCGGAGCCGATGAAAAATTCCGGCAGACCCGTTTCAGGATTGATGGAGCCGCCGTCGGTGACACGGCTGGGTCACATAAAAAATCAGTTTACTCTGACCCCGGTGCCCGCCAAATATGCAGTTGCGGTCACTGTAATGTTCTAATCTGAGGTTCAGGCAAATCTTCAGCACTCGGTCTATTGCAATCCGTTTGACCGCATAGTTCAATATTATAAAAGCTGTCGATCATCTTCAGGTCTTGCACGGCAGTGAAGCAGATCATGCCCAACACGAACATCAGAGCAGGCTTATGCCAGCTTCTCAATAGGGCGCGGGAAATGCCAAATAGAATAGCGCTCGCAACCAAAGCCAAACAAGTAAACAAAACAGAATACTGGATATCAACGTCGGTTCCCATGCCATCCCGAACGCCATCATACGCCAACATAAAAATAACCTCATGCGCTTTACCAAGCCATGGCAAGGCGGCTGCATACGCAGCCCCCTTGCCAATGACTGTTCGGATATCGTTCCGACGATCAATCATAAGTTACCTCAACCCCCATTCTGCAAACTTTGATGATAGCGCACGACGACGTTGTTTGCCAACATCATCATCTCCAGAATAGTAAAAGTGACCAATCTTTCTATCTGTTTCCGACGTGTAATGTTGATTAGCCAAAACTGGCACTGACATCATCACATCTACATCAGACATCCCAGCCTTAATCGGATCGTTTTGATCTTTTAGGTCGACGACTCTGACGGACTTAATGTTCGGGTGGTTTTGCAGCTTTTCCAGGAAGCCCTTTTCAACCGGGGTTCCCATTAACACGAGGTTATCGACTGTCCCACCTTCATCTGCATAGTCGATTGCGGCTTGTGCTGCCTTAAGTCCACCGTAAGAGTAACCAACCAAGTTAAATTGATCGCCCTGTTCACCAAACCCGCTAAAATCACTGGCGGCTCTGTCGCGACTGTTTCTGAACGGTACAGCTGCGGCATCAGCAAACATATTTCCGTTGGACCATTTGTCTGGGTCAGCTGCGCGAACGTTTTTCAGTCCAGCTTCTTCCATAGCGTGAACCATATCTTCAATGTACCCCCCTTCCATGCCTGCACCGCCAAAGAAAGTTGTGCCTTTGAGGGTTCGGCCATCCAAACCGGTGTGCACAGGTTTGCCGTGTCGAACGGACTTGCGTTGTTTCTGCGTCAACGTCCGGCCAGACTTCGGCTCTGCCTCTGGTGCAGGCGATGCGCTAGCATTGTGGGTGTGCAACTTGTTTTGGTATTTGTCTTGAGCCGCGCGGAACATGTCTTGGGTGTCTTTCGGCTTATTCAGGTGCGCCTTTGGTCCCGACCAGACTTCTTGAACGCGGGGCTCGGCTTTTGGGGTTTTGAGCTCCATGGTCTGGGCGTACTTGGTGTTTTGGGTGCGGTAGACATGTGGGCGGGGGGTGTTTGAAATCTCCTTTGTTTGAGCTTTGGGGGCTTTGGGGCCCGACCAGACTTCTTGCACGCGCGACGGTTTGGTTGCAGCCGCTTGGGCAGACTTCACACGTTGGCGCGTGGCGTCGGAGAAGGTGGAGATCTGTCGCTTTGGTTTCAGTTGTTTAAGCGGCTTAAAATCGTTGACGCGCAGGTATCTGCCCGTCAACGGGTCTTGCATGGGACCCTCCGGGCCTTGCAACACCGGGTTGGTTTTGGATTTGGGAACCTTGGGTGCCAGCGATGCGTTGCTGAGGGAAGACGTTTGTCGCGGTGTGCCCAACGCGTTGTTGGGTTGTGTGCGCTTTGGCGTGCTCCGGCCAGCGCCACCATCGGCTTGGCCGTTAAAGCCCGGTGTGCGAAACGACGTCGTGTCCTTCGTCGCAAATTGATCCGAAAGTGCGCCGCTGATGCCTCCGGTTTGGCCGCTTGTTTGCGGCCCCATGGCGTCAATGGTGTCGGACAGGCCGCTTTGCAAAGACGAGCCCAAAGCATTGCCTAAGGTGGAGCCCAACGGCCCGCCAATGGTGTCACTGACTTTTCCAGCTGCGTAATTCCCCACCGCCCCGGTGAAGGCATTTTTCAAGCCGCCGCTGATGTCGGTGTAGGACCCGTTGCCCAAGAAACCACCAACCGTGCCGCCGAGGATTTGCCCCACGGGACCACCAACTTTTTCGCTGATCTTGCGCGAGGCATAATCGCCCACATATTTCCCCGCAAGACTGCCCACCGCCGACCCGGCAACGGGACCGAAGAAACTTCCGGCCATGGCGCCGAGAGCGGAGCCAATGAAGAATTCCGGCAATCCCGTTTCAGGATTGATGGAGCCGCCGTCAGTGACGCGGACAGGTCATATGCAAAATCAATTTACTCTGACCCCAATGACCACGCGGCACACACATCCCGACAGCGGCGAAAGAAGTGCTAGACTGCATCAAGGCCGCTCGCCCAACGGCTTAAAGCTGAAGCACAACGCAAAAAGAAAACGGCGCTCCGATTTGGAGCGCCGTTTTTGTCAAGGGGTCCCTATCGGATCGCACCCGCCATCCCTCGCTGCTAAGGAGCCTTTAACTTAGAATAACAGGGCCACCAACTTTTTCACTGATCTTGCGCGAGGCATAATCGCCGACATATTTCCCCGCAAGACTACCCACCGCCGACCCGGCAACGGGGCCGAAGAAACTGCCCGCCATGGCGCCGAGAGCGGACCCGATGAAAAACTCCGTAAGTCCCGTTTCAGGGTTGATGGAGCCGCCGTCGGTGACGCGGCCAGGTCATGTACAAAATCAATTTACTCTGACCCCATTGACTGCTCAAATAAGAACTTCTGAAATATAGTGAACCGTCTTAACACTAATCTCTGTCCTCTATTGAAGAAGTCGTTCCGTATAAAATCAAATTACTCTGACTCTAATGATACAATACCGCAAAACCGACGGTACCCCTAGGTAGCAAAAGGAATTGTCGGATCGATAATGAGTCCAGTAACGAACATCATAACAGCAAGGACAAAAATTCCGGCTGAATAAAGGCTCAACACCCAGTGACGATAAACTAGCTGAACCAAAAGATTCCCAAACGTCAGCAAAGCCACTGGGGGCAAAGATATCATCAACAAAAACTCAATGAGCCAAATATTACTTTGCATACCACTCATAATTGTTCGCTCAATTATTGCAGAAGCAATAAATAGTCCACCAAATCCAACAGTGACGGCAAACAAAAAAAATTGAAACTTGCTGAGCTTACTCATCAGTGAATAATCTCCATGGCTTTCACAGCTGGCGACAGATACACCATAGGCTGTGGAAAATGACAATGCAATCACTACAACTTATGGGGATAACTCACCTAAGGTATATTATATCGAACCATGGGTAATTATCATTCAGCCAATGGCGTGCTCCAGAAACACCGTCGCGTGTAGTCCCATGTCGCACCCATGGCAGAACATCATAATATGCGTGACCGACCGTAGACTTAACATATTTACCCCAACCGACGAGGTCTAAGTCATCAACAGGGCGCTGCTCTTGATGAACATAGTTGTAAGTACCCTTGAACCTTGGATCGGTCACGACCTCTCCCGTATCACCATCAAACACAACTTCACGGCCGTCTGGATGGGTATACTTCTTCTCCCTTTTCCCAACTCCATTCTGGTGAAACTTATCTTGACCTTCTGGAGAGAGAGCAAAACCACTATTCACCGCCGACTCTTCTGTTTTTGGTAAACGCTTGTTCAGCTCTTCTCGCCCTTCAAAATGTTCGTAGGTGTCTTTAATATGTTGCGCATGGTCGTCAAAGATTGGGCGATCGCCTTTACGAGCGATACTCCGTTCTTTCGATGACATATAGCCTGTGTTCTTTACTTCCGGCTTTGACAATAGATTGTATTTGTCCCCATGACGCGCACGCTTGCGTTCCGGATCGCTTAAGGTCCGTCCCTTTTTTGGCGCAGGCGATGCGCTGGCATTGTGAGTGTGCAACTTGTTTTGATATTTGTCCTGCGCGGCGCGGAACGTGTCTTGGGTATCTTTCGGCTTATTCAGGTGTGCCCTTGGACCCGACCAGACTTCTTGAACACGGGGCTCGGCTTTTGCTCCACTGAGCTCCATGGTTTGGGCGTGCTTGGTGTTTTGGGTGCGGGTGATGTGTGGGCGGGTGATGTGTGAGGGGGGGGTTGAAATCTCCTTTGTTTGGGCTTTGGGGGCTTTGGGGCCGGACCAGACTTCTTGCACGCGCGACGGTTTGGTTGCAGCCGCTTGGGCAGAGTTCACACGTTGGCGCGTGGCGTCGGAGAAGGTGGAGATCTGTCGCTTTGGCTTCGGTTGTTTGAGCGGCTTAAAATCGTTGACGCGCAGGTATCTGCCCGTCAACGGGTCTTGCATGGGACCCTCCGGGCCTTGCAACACCGGGTTGGTTTTGGATTTGGGAACCTTGGGTGCCAGCGAGGCGTTGCTGAGGGAGGACGTTTGACGCGGTGTGCCCAACGCGTTGTTGGGTTGCGTGCGCTTTGGCGTGCTCCGGCCAGCGCCACCAGCGGCTTGGCCGTTGATGCCCGGTGTGCGAAACGACGTCGTGTCCTTGGTCGCAAATTGATCCGAAAGTGCGCCGCTGATGCCTCCGGTTTGCCCGCTTGTTTTCGGGCCCATGGCGTCGATGGTGTCGGACAGGCCGCTTTGCAACGACGAGCCCAAAGCATTTCCTAAGGTCGAGCCCAACGGCCCGCCAATGGTGTCACTGACTTTTCCAGCTGCGTAGTTGCCCACCGCCCCGGTAAAGGCGTTTTTCAAGCCGCCGCTGATGTCGGTGTAGGACCCGTTGCCCAAGAAGCCACCAACCGTGCCGCCGAGGATTTTCCCCACGGGGCCACCGACCTTCTTGCTGATTTTCTGTGCGGCGTAGTTGCCGATCATCTGTCCGCCAACATTGCCGACAAAAGAGCCCACCCCCGGGACCAAAAAGCTGGTGGCCATGGCCCCCAGCGCCGAGCCGATGAAGAATTCCGGCAGGCCGGTGTCTGGGTTGATGGAGCCGCCGTCGGTGACGCGGACAGGCCATATTAAAAATCAATTTACTCTGACCCCATTTAGCACCCTAAAATCAATTTACTCTGACCCCATTTAGCACCCACATACGAACTCAACACCCCAAAGGCATAGAGGACAGTCACTCAATACGGCTCTCTGAACTGTCGCTGACACAATGAAAATCCCGCCACAACCAATAAGAACCCTTAATAGGAATATTTGATATCTAGTTAGCTTACCCATCATTGACTATTGACCATTTCTTACACAGTTGGAAATCCAATAACTGCTGACATGGTGAGTGTTACAAGAATGAGTAAAATTAGTAGAGAATTCTGCAGTGCCCTTTTCCAGTCTTTAACTAAGATCGACTTCAATATCCCGTATAGATTTAACAAGCCGACTAAAATAGGTGCGAAAACAATCACAACCAAGACGACACTTTGAAGAATGCTCGAAGATGGGCCATATCCAAGAACCCCATATCGATACAACACAACAAACGTTAGAAAACTAACGCATGCAATTGCTGTTACAAGCACATTTCTTTGCAATGTCATTGGTAACCTGTGTTATCCGAGGAGCCTTGAAATAGCCGCAATGGCCATAATCTAGATATATGGCAGTCATTGCGGCCAATCAATCATTTCTTTCTATGATTGCCTTGAAAAATTTTGTATGGGAACCAATCTGTGAACATGTGTCCAGCTCCATAAATAACCAAATCATCAAGATCGTCCACTTGCCAGTCATTGGGGTCAAACGGCGGTGCGGTTACGTAATTATATGAACCAGCGAGATCAGGATTTGTTATTAGCTTTCCAGTATCTCCATCATAAACAACTTCCCGACCGTCAGGGTGAGCATACTTCACCTCTGGCTTTCCAATACCATTTTGATGCTCCTCATTCTGCCAATCAGGATATTTAGCAAAGCCTGATTTCACAGCTTCCACTGCATTTTCGGGCAAGGGTGTGTTTCGCTTTTCACGACCCTCATAGTGCCACCTAGTGGCATCTCTGAACAGTTCATTCTCATTTAGCCTTTCCAACATACTCTTATCTGACTTAACACCATGACGCGCACGCTTGCGTTCCGGATCGCTTAAGGTGCGTCCCTTTTGGGGTGCAGGCGATGCGCTGGCATTGTTGGTGTGCAACTTGTTTTGGTATTTGTCCTGCTCGGCGCGGATCGTGTCTTGGGTGTCTTTCGGCTTATTCAGATGCGCCTTTGGTCCCGACCAGACTTCTTGTACACGGGGCTCGGCTTTTGGGGCTTTGAGCTCCATGGTTTGGGCGTGCTTGGTGTTTTGGGTGCGGTAGACATGTGGGCGGGGGGTGTTTGAAATCTCCTTTGTTTGAGCTTTGGGGCCCGACCAGACTTCTTGCACGCGCGACGGTTTGGTTGCAGCCGCTTGGGCAGACTTCACACGTTGGCGCGTGGCGTCGGAGAAGGTGGAGATCTGTCGCTTTGGTTTCGGTTGTTTGATCGGCTTAAAATCGTTGACGCGCAGGTATCTGCCCGTCAACGGGTCTTGCATGGGACCCTCCGGGCCTTGCAACACCGGGTTGGTTTTGGATTTGGGAACCTTGGGTGCCAGCGATGCGTTGCTGAGGGAGGACGTTTGACGCGGTGTGCCCAACGCGTTGTTGGGTTGCGTGCGCTTTGGCGTGCTCCGGCCAACGCCACCATCGGCTTGGCCGTTGATGCCGGGTGTGCCAAACGACGTCGTGTCCTTGGTCGCAAATTGATCCGAAAGTGCGCCGCTGATGCCTCCGGTTTTCCCGCTTGTTTTCGGGCCCATGGCGTCGATGGTGTCGGACAAGCCGCTTTGCAAAGAAGAGCCCAAAGCATTGCCTAAGGTCGAGCCCAACGGCCCGCCTATGGTGTCACAGACTTTTCCAGCTGCGTAATTCCCCACCGCCCCGGTGAAGGCATTTTTCAAGCCGCCGCTGATGTCGGTGTAGGACCCGTTGCCCAAGAAACCACCAACCGTGCCGCCGAGGATTTGCCCCACGGGGCCACCAACTTTTTCGCTGATCTTGCGCGCGGCATAATCGCCGACATATTTCCCCGCTAGACTACCCACAGCCGACCCGGCAACAGGGCCGAAAAAACTGCCGGCCATGGCGCCGAGAGCAGAGCCGATGAAGAATTCCGGCAGACCCGTTTCAGGATTGATGGAGCCGCCGTCGGTGACGCGGTGAAGAAGCTCGGCCTCTGCAGGGGTGATGTGGGCCAATATGGTGTCGCCGTTGCGGCCCTTGTATTGCAGGTGCTGGGCCATGGCTTTAACGGTTTCACCCTCAGCATTGATAACGCCGTCGACCTTTAGGCCTTGTTTGGATTGAAAGTCTTTGATGGCGTCAAACAAGTCGCGGTCGGGGTATTCGCTGATGCCCCAGTCGGGCGCTTCATAGTGGCCCAGCTGGCGCAAGAGGAGTTTCGCCGCGACGACGTCTTGCGGATTTGCGTGTGCGTTTGGAGATAGTTTTGGGCTATGGGTCATGGAATTACTCCTTCCAAGCTTTGAGGGATTTTTCTGCGGTGCGGCCGACGACGTAGCCGCCGACGCCGAGTTTTAAGAGATCCCACATGTCCGGTGGGATCTCAGCGGCCGGTGTGCCGAAGATCGGCACCAGCATGTAGTTGTTGGCGATGATGGTGCCGAACAGCACCATCAACAGCGGCCGCCAGTTGCGTTGCAGCCAGCTTTCGCCTTGGGCTTCGGCAACGATGATGGACGCTGCGGCCTCCAACTCTTTCATGGAGCCGCTGAGCACTTGTTCGTTTAACCGCGCTTTGATTTGCGCGGCCATGTCTTTGTCCTCGACCGCTTTATCGACGACGCCCAGAAGGCTGGTGACCAACGGGCCAATGAGGGCGGGCAGCATGGGGCTCTCCTTTATTCAATGTCGTTGTAAAACAGGTGATGGCCCACCTCGGCGCATGCGGGGCGGCCTTTGGACCACGGCGGACTGATTGAGGCCGTGTGGTAATGGGTGGCCCCCTGGGTCATGTCTTCGATGGCACCGGAAAGGGCGCGCCTTGCGATGCGCAAGCAGGTGTCGAACACCCGGTGGCCGGGCTCGATGGCTAGGATCTTTTTCCGGTTCGGATCGTTTTCATTCCAACAGCTGAATTGCCACGGCTTTTTGCACACCTCTTCGACCGAGTTGCCCCACCAGTAGCTGCCGCGAGCGGTGGCGCGTTTGACCCGGTTCATGACGACACAGGCCACGGCTTCTTTGCCGCGCACGGTTTCGCCGCGTGCTTCGCCGTAGATGGTGCGTGCCAAGGTGTCGACGGCTTGGTTGCGCTGGTCTTCTTGCGAGTTTTGAGCATGCGTCATTTTGCCCCCCCTGCCCGGTCCGTGCGGGCAATGTCGAGTTTTTCTTCGATGCGGATGAGATGATCGGTGAGGCGTTCTTCAACGTCGCGCAGATAAGAGATCGAGGCGTAATTTTTCGCCACATCCAATTTGTATGCATCGAGCTTTTCGCGCATGTGGGCGAGTCCGACTTCGGCGGAATGGCGCACGTCATCTATTTGATCGTGGGCTGTGCGCCAACTGCGCCAGCCGAGCCAAAACAATCCAGCCAAGACGGGAAGTTCAACGGCTGTAATCCACCAGACGAGATCCAGCCCCTGTTCATTTTGCATAAGCTTGTCCTTTGGTTCAGGAGTTTCAATAAAAAAGCCCTCCCGGGATTGGGAGGGCTTGGGTTTGCAAGTGATGCGTTGGTTTAAATGTCGAATTGCGTTTTCGCCGAAAACGCACCGCCACCACCCGACCAGTTGGGCCGTTTGCTTTTGACCAAAGCTTGTGGGTTTCGGGGCAGGCGCACCGGCTCGGTGAGCAAGCAGCCGGCAACGGCGTCTAAGCCGTCGTCATGCCCCTTGCCCTTTGGCCGCCATTCGCGCATTTCTGTGATGAACGGTGTGGCTTGCACATCTTCGTGCACATGAATGCGACCGGCGGCCAAGGGGGCGTCGAACGCTTCCAAAATGCGTTTGTCTTTGGAGACCGTAGAGTACTGTTCCACAACCGCGCAATTCACATCACGGTTTTCCAATTCGCGCCGAAGCAAACTGGGCAAAAACTTACCGATGCCATTTGTTTCCAAACACAACGACGGCAAGTGCAATCCATCCACGAAGTCCGCCGCTTGGTGGCAAAGCTGTTCAGCTTCAGAGACGTCCTCGACCAACTTGGGATCGTGGCTCATATACTGAACACGGTGCAGCCAATAGCGGCCATCGTCGGATGTAAACACACACGCGATGACGGAACTGTCGCCGCGCTCAGGTGAGCCGAAACTGGGATCCCACCAAGCCGTTGCAGATACGAGTTTGTGTTTGTCTAAACTCAATACAGCTTCACCATTTTGTTCGCTGTATTTCAGATCATAGCGATAAGGCTTGAGCAGGTCCGCATCCAATCGCCCTTCGGAAACGTCAACGGCTTGCAAAAGCATTTGCGAACGAAACTTGTTCGGGCCCGAACGCCTGCGGATCGATTGTATCTTGCGTTTGGAAAACCGTTCTGGCCAGGTGGAGTTTCCAGCCTTGTCGTAGATCGGTATTTCCAACCGTTTAAAACCGTCCAGATACGGCGCGTCTTCACCAGTGTCTTTACGTGGGGTCTTGGCGTAGATGGTGTAAAAGGTGTGCGGTGTGCCTACATAAAGCTGTAGGCCACCCGGCACCAACACGTAATCGATTTCGTCCAAGCGTTCACGCAAGTCTTCGCGCTTTTGCGCCGTATCTGAGGTATTGGGCACCTCCACGTCGTCACAGATCACAATGTCGGCGCGTGACCCGGTCAGGTTGGTGGTTATACCCTTGGCGAGCATGGACGGATCGCGCAGTTCACTATCTCTGTTGATGGTGAACTGATCCGATGCCCATTGATCCCGGCTTTTAGGTTTGAGCCCTGCACACGCAGGATGGCGTTCTATAATGCGTTTGACGTTGCGCGTCATTTTTCGCGCCAACGACAAGTCCGCAGCCAACACCATAATGCGCAAGCTTGGGTTCGTGGCCAAAAGCCAGGCACAAAAAAGGCCGACCAAAGTCGACTTTCCTGAGTTTCGAAACGCCATCAAGAGCAACTCTCGATCCGTCCCTTCCCAGCTGCTTTCCAGCCAGCTGGTGATGTCTTTGTGGTGGTTGGGTGTGTTGAGATTCTGGTCCTTGTTCCAGGTTTCGACAAAAGAAGCGAAATCCGGTTTTTCTTCCATCAATCGTTCTCCTCCATGTGTTCTGAGGGAATGTGTGTTGTGAGCGAAACTTATCGACCCGTGTTTTCTGTTGAGCCATTGGGTTGAACGAAGGCGAGGTAGATATACGTATTTGAGGATGAACTGTTGTTACCCCCGTCGATATTGCGGAGTTTACGCCCGTTGGATACGTAATCACTGCCCGTCCAAGACGTCGCCTCAGCGTTACTAAGGTGGGCGTACAGAAGACGATGAGAGGGGTTGTATGGTGAACGAACAGTGTCTTCCATATACCAACCATTGCCAGACAAGTTCTTCGTAAGTGTCCACACAGGCTGCCCCTCCATATTCACAAAGGGACCATCTGTTGAGCCATTACCAGTATAGGAGCCAATTTTGCACAGGTCGGTTTCCCAAAACACGATGATAAGGTGGTTGTTTGTATTGGCGTTTACATTTGCGCCAGAACCTAAAGTGATAACTGAACTTGTTGGCACAGTATTGTTCATCAACGCCCCACCATCAGAAGCGGCGGCGGCAGTTGTGTTTAGTTGCAAATACTGGCTCGCGCCAATGACATTATGCCACGCTTCCCAACCACCAGCCGATGAACGGTTCTTCCAAGTGATAAACTTTGGAGCCGTGCCGTTAATCGTCGGCAAGCCAATCGTCTGACCAGCCGTTCCATTGCCTGTGTACGTCCCCACAGCCATGCCTAACGTGGCGTTGTATTTCCACGTTACGGTGATATCGCCATCAGAGTTGGTTTCGTCACTTGGGAGGTTGGCGCACCATGCTGCATACGTGAAGGCATTCTCGTTCGAAGACCCATAACCACCGGATAAATCTAAATCTCCACCGTTAAAAGTTACACCTCCTGCAATCTCTGCATCTGTACGGTCAGTCGAAAGCCGAAGCAAATCACCACGAACACTGTCGACAATTTCATGACGCTCAGCACCATTGCGTTTCTTAATCCACGCGAAGTCTACTGCCGGTAAGCCACTGCTAATGGTTTGCGAACCACCGTTCCCTGTATAAAGAACCGTCTTAAAGTGCCCATCAATATTCAGCGTAGAGTTGTCGAGAAGGTCGTCTGTGGTGAGAGCGTTCGCACCGTCTTGTGCTGTGTACGCCCAATCGTCTTCTGAAAAGCTCCACGTGGCTGTGAAGCTCCCCGTGGACAGAGAGTTAACGGCATAAAACAGAACTGGCTCACCCACCCAATCACTGTTCGTGACGTTGAATGTGGCTGTCCCTTCGTTGTTCTTATAGATCTTGAGGTTACCGGTATCCGCGTTCCAAATCAGGTCAAGCATATCCCCAGTCGTGAACGTAAGTCCCCCTGAAATAGGAGATACCCAGTTAGCATACACCCCATCATACCCGCCGCCCATTTGCATCGAGTTGATGCCATAGTTCCAGCCACCCGTCTTGCCTAGGTCTTTTGCGCGCACAACACCAACGTAAGCGTTGCACCCTAAACCGTAACTATCGACGTAAACTTGTGCCTTCCATAAACCGGATGTCATTGACATTGTGCTAGCATTCATTACGTCATTGCCATTGGTGTGCTTTCGGTTACCCTTTGAAAGATAATTTGATGCACTCGGCACAAGGGAATTTAGCGTAGCAGCCGTATTCGTCGGAGTTGACGTGACTTGTGTCACCGTGCCGTTAAGTGCCCAGTGATTTCCGCTTACCGGGTTCTCATGCGGAACCGTCGGGACGCTAAAGTTGTCGGTATATACTGCACCGCCTTTGACGATCCGCAGGTCATCCATCCAACCATTACAAAAGTAGGCCGGTGTTCCTGCGTTGTCCGCACACCCTACCAGCAGAGGTTGGTTGGAATTGTAGATACTGATTCCGTTCAAAGCCGTGCTTGATGACCCGATCTCTGTGCCATCAATAAAACAACGCGAAACTCCGTTAGCATCGCGCGACACAGCAATGTGATACCACGTATCAATAGAAGGGCTCCATGGCCACGTCATCGCTGTACCGCTCGAACCGTCTGCCGTCCAGCCGAATCGAATACTATTTGCGCCCACGGTTTCATGCTGTAGATACCAGCCGCGTTGGTTACCACTGCTTGTCCATTTGTTCAGGAAGACAGAGTAATTCGGAATGGCATTAAAGCGGTACCAGAACTCGATGTTAAAGGCTTCAGATTGCAAATCGAGACTGACGTTATCTGGCACGGAAACATAATCGCCATTTCCGTCAAAGAGGCCAGATGCACCGCCAAATTTAGACTGAGCCGTATCTATTTGAGCGTTGCCGTAGGCGGTACAAGTGTGCCCGTTTAAGCTATCATCAGAATATGTGGTTGAACCATTGAAACCATCCATATGCATCAAGAGTGAAACACTGCGCCCCCAGTTCGCCCCTTGCGAAACGTCAAGGCCTAAATCTGCTGAATTAGAGAAATCGAGATAAAAACCATTTGTTCCATACGAAGCTGCGCCCTCATATTTCTTGGCGACCCAATTCCCATTTGATTTTGTTTTCCCGAATTCACTGGCAGGAACTTTCACACCATCGAAAAAGTGGACTTCTGCAAGGTAGCCATCGAGAAAACCCGTTGCGAGATACCCGAAACGTCCGATGTTATGTTCCCATGTATGATTGATTTCAGTGTCTACGTTTAAGCCAAGCGCTGTGCCAGTCGTAGCGTAATCGGTCCCCTCGACACCATTAATATAAACACCGGAGCGATCAGAAACTGAAGCCGCAGTCGTATCAACCCAATAGACAACGTGTGTCCAAGCGCCATTATCCCGAAATTCATTGGCAGCTTTTTGCCCATAGCCGACGTTTCCGTCGACGAATTCAAACTTGTTATCGTCGCCACGGTATTGAAAGTTCGAATATCCCGTTGATAGCCGTGATGACAAAATGACGTTCTGTGCATCGTTCTCACACTTGTAGACCCAAAATGACAAGGTGAACGTTTTGCGGTTAGTTGTCGTGACTGGTGTTCGGGATAAATACCCCGTGCTGCCATCAAAGAGCGCAGCGTATTGAATACCGTATTCCTTCAGCCGTGCCGTGATCAAAGATTGTGTCAGTATAACGCCCATTAGCTGAGTTTCCCTGCCAAGGTAAACCGTGCGCCGCTTCCGGCGGTGATTGACCCCACTTGTGTGCATTTGAAAGTTAAGCGATCACCTGCGGAAATCGCCGTTGTGGAAAGTATGCCCGCCGTTCCAGCGTTCGCCGCTGCAGCGACTTGTGGCTTCGTGGCATAGACCGATACCCCGTTCTTTTCGATATCAAAAATCGCCGCCGTGCCTGTCGGCGCAGTATCGATGTAGATCTGCTCACCAGTCAGGGTAAATCCGCGCGGGGAAACCAGCTCACCATAAGTCTGGACGGAAACCGGTTCGGCGGTCATAGTGCCATCAAATCCAGCTATAAACGCCACGTCGTAAGGGCGTGCGTTATCGTGCAGGTCAGATACACCAATCGGAGACGTCACCCCGACACCAGCGGCGTACCAAGTATCCGGGCTCGGCGTGGTGTCCGCCGTAAGAACGCTTTGACCGTGAGGACTGGAAAACTGCCATACAGTTCCGCCATTGATGGTATCCGTCCCAGAGCGCGTCGCGATCACGGCATTGTTGTCCGCCGACGTTTTACCCAGCGCAATGCGAAACCCATCCGTCACATCCGTACCTGGCGGCAAGGTCACGGTGACATCGCCGGCCGAGGTGTCGATGAGAAACTGCTTGCCATCGTCGGTGCTGGACACACTAAAGTCGGCGTTCTTGCTTTCATTGGATGCGTACATATTCGACGCAGCTGCCGTTTGCGCCGCGACGGCTGCGTTCTGAGCAGAAGTTGCACTACTCGCGGCGTTCGTTTCTGATCCCGCAGAAGCCGTCGCCGACGCTGAAGCATTCTCACTATAGGATTGTGCATTTTGGATTTCGGTAACACTCGGTCCATTTGAAACACCATCGCCTGCTGAATTCCAAACCAATGCTGTGTTTGCTGTGGGTGTTGGCAAGACCACATCAACTTGAGACGTTTCTGTAATCGCCATTTGAAGCGAACGGCTGTTGTCATCGCCGACCTGTTGCACGTAGGCGGTCAGGTGGTCTAACTCGTCGTTGAGAACTTTGGCCCGCAACTCCCCAGATTCCAAAAAGTCCGCTGTGCGTTTGAACGCCATACGACGCGCCAAGGTGACAATCACAGAAGCGGCAGGTGCTGTGTCAAACGTTACGGAACCACCGGTGCTTTCGCCTGAACCTGAAATTGTAAAGCCCGACACGGTCAGACTGTCATCAAGATAGATTTCCAAGTCGGCGTCTTCGAAGATTGGGAACGGATATGTAAATTCCGTTTGCGTACCGTTAGCGACATACTGGGTACGTGGGGATACATCCCCAATTTTAATATGAGTTGGCATGTTGATGTCCTTTTAAGATTGAGTGGGACTTAACCCCAGCTTTGCAATGCAGCTAGGGTTGAATTTACAGTGTTGAGGTGATCCGCCTTTGTCGTTGTGGTCGGCGCAAGAGACTCTCGCGCATACCCCAGTTGTGAAAGGGCTGACGAATATTCTGCTCTGCGGTCATTCAGCTGATCACGTGATGTGGATTCCAAGCCTTCAAGGACGGCACCTGAAGACCCATCATCCGGGGCAACGCCGCCCGCTGCCATGCGAGCTCGATGACTAGCGGTTTGGCGTTTTAGACGGTCTTCCTCTTGACGCACCTCAGCATCGTGCTGGCGTTTGAGCGCGTTCGCCTGTGCTTGGGCTCGCTGTTCGTATTGTTGCTGAGCCTTTTTTTGGACTTTCTTTTGCTGCTGTGACTGTTGCATCATTGAGATAGCACTCATCGCCACCATGGTTTCTGTTCCACCCATAGGGATTCTCCTTTCAAATTAAATGAAACGTTATCCGTTTAAGCTGACTTCGCTCACAACCGATAACAACGTAAAGGGTAAGGGGGTGTCTTGTTCGATCCGCCACAACGGTGCTATGGCATCTTTGCGCCACCCCAACGCACGCACCTTTTTGTCACCGCTGAACGGTTCGGGCGGTGCGTCGAAAACCACAGGTCCAAAGCGTTTAAACGGCACGATGTAATAGCCGCTCCCGACGTCAAGTCGCAGTGCCGGCGTATCGCGCAGACGGAAGCTAAATGAGATCGGACGAAACGTTCCGCCTTGTGTGCTGGAACTGTCGGTAGCTATGGTCAACGGCAACGGCTCGATGATATGGGTATAACCGAGCCCCATTTCGACGTTTTGCACCGGAGCCTCCAAAGTGACGCTGCCCCCAGAAACGGTAAAGTCACCCAAGACGGCACCATCACCGACGACCTTAACGGACAGACCTTCGAGATGATCCAATCCCGACCATGTCGCCTTGCCGGTTTCATCTGAACCCTTTAAGGCTGCATCGAGATTGTAGTCATCGTCGAAGACTTCAAGAAGGTAAGTCTCATTGCGTTCGACCAAGACATAAACGTCCGTGCCGACAACGGCCAAAGATACAATCTTTCCATCCGTTTGTTGGCGTGACCAGGCGGTTACTTTTTCGCGGCGATAAACCGTAAGCGATGAGATCGTTCCATCCGCCATCACCGCATGAAGTTGCCTGCGCTGTTTATCATAATCTTGGTTGATCGGTCGGCTGACCATATGGCGTGATAAAATCGCCAAATCGCCCGACTGGTACGCTTGTTCCAAGTCGGTGAACAAGAATTCGCGCAACTCATCTTCAGCCCTGGATACATACAAAGTCGATCCATCGACATCCACTGGGGGAATGGATCGGTCAATCGGCGAACCCACCCGCGTTTGACGATTGAGTTGAATGGAGCTTGGGGTCAAAGGACTACCCGAAACCATCCATTCCGCACCGGACGTAAACACTTGCAAGTGTCGGCCCGAAAACACCGCGCGAATGGCATTCACCTGATCGGACAAGATGGCAAATTCAATGGACTCGTCATCCAGACCCGTACCCAGGTCAAAGTTATAAATGTCTGCCGACTTCGACATCCACAGACGGTTGGGACTATCGCGTGACCCGCCGATCACCAAACGGTCTTGGTGAAAACAGACGGTCACCGGCCAACCGCGCACTTCGGAAAAGGCTTGCTCTTCCCATTCCGTGGTCGCCGTGGTGTTGATCAATGCTTCGCGGACAATCGCCTGGACATGAGTTGCATCCGTGAACGTCGTGACCTCCAGCTCTTTCCCTTCAACACGCAGTCTCTTGCCAACGTGTTCTGCGACGAATACATCGGCTGACGCGGTCAAGTTGATGGTTGCCCCTTTGGCAGTACCACTCGGCTGTAGTGTGATCTCATCGTCAGCAAACTTGTGGTAGGGCTGATAGATGATGTCGTCTTTAGTGTAAAATGTCAGATCGGCAATGCTCCAATTACCATCCCCGTCCCGGGTGAGTTCCTTTGGTGGAATATCCGGGTGCGTGACGTAGAGCGTGTCCGCGCTTTGTACCCAGTAGAACTCTTTCGCTTGTTGTAAGGTCCAAGGTGCCGGGTCAATGGTCGTGAGTTTCGTGTCGTTCTCGAACACGTCCACCTTGGCCTCGCGAAACACCAACAAATAAGTCTGTTCGGTGTTGAACTCAAATGCCACAAGGCGGCCTTCTGTCTCCACCGTTTCGGCGTAACGCAAACCCGCACGGCGGCGCAAGCCACCCGTTGGCATCACAAAGATATTGCTCAGATTGCTCGCACCATTGTCATAGGCCTTGAGATCACCTCGCCCCGCAAGCTCCAACGAAACTTCACCCGCTGTAAAGCTGGTTTTATAGGTTTTGATATGTGCCATCAGCCACGCGCCTTTATCAAGGCGAAGTCTTCAATCGCTTGTGTGGTCTCTTGCATCGTATCGGTGATGCGGGCGCGCTTGGTTTCGGCCTCTGCAATTTTCAACAGGGTTTCTGCCCGCGACGTGCTATCGGTCAGGGGGATGCAGAACTCTGCCGCAAGACGTGAAATCAAAGCTTGATCGAAAAATGGTGGGAAGTCCGTTTCATCTGGACGAAAGACATAGCTCAGCACCACTTCCGGCACATTCGTATGCAACCGCTTTTCTTGAATGCGGTAATCCAACCCATGCCCGCGCCCGGCCCCTGCGGACAAAACCCGCAAAAAATCGGACGGCATTTGAAACGCGTATTGATAATCTGCAACCGGAGTGACGTCCAAGCGCGGCAAGGTCGTCTGAGCGGTCGCGAACGACCAGCTGTGCAAGGACAACAACGCATCGCGGATCGGTGAATAGAGAGAACTCGCAACTTCGGCTTCCGCCGTTCCTTCATCAAACGATGAAATGGAACGCGTGCCGATCTTCAACAGCGCGCGCGAGCACAGCGCAATGGAACTCAGTGCCATAACCTTTTCCTTTGTTTATGAGTAAAAGAAAAAAGGAGGCGCGTTCTGCGCCCCCTTTTCCTTGGGTTTAGTCGGTATCCGTAGACCCGACAGCCGTCATGTCAGCAACATCGACCACACCGGACGCATTGGCGTTGACCAGGTAGAACCCGGACGCCGGCGTGCCGTCTGTGTCGGTGTTGGCAACGATGATGTCACCAACACGCAACATGTCAGCGGCTTCGTTGAAGTAACCCGACGTATCGACATCGCTGCCGGCGTCGGTGGTGGTGTAATGCCAAAGGGTGAACCCATTGGCGTAAGCGAGAACGCTTAGATCTTTAGAAGCATAAGCCATGTGTGAACCTCCTTAGGCTTCCAGGCAGCGCATGGACACGACACCGGAGGTATCGATCAGGCCCGCGCCCTGGCTCATGGAGTTATTGACAAAGTGCGCGGCGCGATCGCCGTGCCAGGTGACGTCGGTTTTCACATCTGCACCGATGGCATGGCCGACGGCGGATTTGTGATACCAGTAGCAATAACGGATGTTGGAACCGTCCTTCGTGAGACCCGAATGCGGCATCCACAAAGCACCCAGCCAGCGTTTGGCCTGCGTGCCTTTCCACGGAAGGTCGTCGTCGCCGATGTATTGGCTGTCGGCGAACTCTTGGATGTTCAACAGATCCGACCATTGCTTCCAGCCGACGATGGCAAAACGTTCGCCATCATCCGGCACGTCGGCTTCACCCAACATTTCAAATGCACTCAGAACTTTGTCTCTGGTCAAGCCATCCGCACCGGTGCCGGCGTAGTTGGTGGACTTGTCCATTTCGCTGATGATCAGCTCGTCGGTCTTGCGGCCCAATGCATAAGCACCGGCTTTGGCCACGACTTGCTGTTCGTTGATGTTGGTTTTCAGCTCGTCCAATTGATCGACCCAGTCGCCGGCGTAGTAGTCGTACAGGCTCACTTCGATGGGCGTGTGATCGACGTTCATTACCGGAACTTTGCCGTGACGGGCTTTGGTGGACGCGGTCCCTTTACCCACCTTTTGGAAGGTGGTGCTGGAACCAACGATGTTGTCCTTGCCACGCACGGTGTTGCGCAACTTGGAACCCATTTGCTGGTATTGCAAATGCACTTCCGCCTGGAAATGGCGGACGAATGACTGATCGACGGTCGTCGACATATCTGTCTCCTTATATCAATGTTGATTGTGGTTAAGCGCCGTCGCGACCGGGGTTATGGGAAGCCGCCCGGGTATAAAATTCCGGCTTCCCGCCCACGGTCCGACTGGCAAAGTTCCTCGGGCCGCGCACAAAAAAACCGAGCCTCTTTCAAGGCCCGGCAGTTAATGCCCACACGGTTATCCGCTGGAAAATGGGTGTTTGAAAATCACCTAATGAATAAACTGAAGTGTTGTAAGCGGACGAAAGGCAATTTATCCTTTCGCCCCATGGGTGATGTTGTTCGTTTCCTCCTTTTGTCGTGTTGGGTTGTCGTCGGTTTGTCCGGCCCATCCACAGCCGAGCCCACCCTGCCCGCCAACGCTGATGCGTTGGTAGAGGAAGGCATTGCCGCCTATGGCGCCGAAGACTATCAACGCGCCAAGGACATCTTGTTGCCATTGGCTGAGGCCGGGCATCCGGAAGCCATGCACCGGATAGGTCGACTATATGATGGCAAAGGTGTGTTCCCACACGATCCGAAAACCGAATGCGACTGGTATGAAAAAGCCGCAAACAAAGGGCTCGCCAAGTCTATGCATAACATGGGAGTGTGTTATGATGGCTTTGGTCGAGACGATGATATAGCCCAAGAACGAGCATGGTTACTAAAAGCGGCAGAAAAAGGCTTTGTCTCCTCGATGATTAACCTAGCCGCCTTAGACCCAAAAAAAGGTACGGAATACCTTTTCTGGATGGAAAACGCCCAAAAGAACAACAGTAGCTATGCAAGAGTCAGTCTATGGCTACATGGATACAAAGAAAACTCACAAATGAGCTTCTTTGACTTCGCCTGTGTGTCATGGAAGGTCATACTCATGAAAGGCAACAAACTTAGCTGCGATTAATCTCCTTTACCTGCTTTCGGATTCTCGTCATCTTTCTCTGCCAACCAATCCATCGTTTTCTCAAAACCTTTTGAAATGGCTTCTTCAGCAGACGTTGACAGAAGGTTCACATTCACACCGATTTTGTTAAATAACGAGCTGTATCGACCAGCAATGCTGCCGATTTTACCGACACGATCGGAGAGCAGGTCTCGTGTGACTCCATATGTCATGCCGATGCGCGCTTCTCGACCCGTTACATTGTTGCGGTGAAGGTTTTCTTTCGTTTCCCCAATCGTTGCCATCAAGCCTGGTGCTAATGCACTCATTTCAATCGCAAACGTTCCGACGTCACCGACCGTCTGTCCAATTTTTGAAGCACCAGGGCTTTTCTTGGATGTTTCAAGCAGATTGCGTTGCCAAGATCGTTGCCGGTCAACAGCATCCCAATCCACAGTTCGTTCCAAACCAAACCAGCCAAGCGGCACATTCAAACCCGGGTTTATAAGCGTATTGATGCCCATACCCATTCTTGTCCAACTGTCCGATAACTTGCTTGTTGCCGCGCGAGACAAATCAACTGCGCTCGTCGTCGCGGGCGCAGCGACATCGTTGATCAAATCAATGCTGGGGCGATTAATACCAAAGGTCGCGGAGTTTCGCTTATTCTGCCCCGTGACAGGTGAAGCCAAAAGGCCATCTTTTGACGTTAATGCTTTTGTGCTCGGCAGACTGTTGTAGAGGCTCGCGAGTTGTTGACCGCGTGCACTTACACCTGCTCTCGGATCAATTGATTGTTTAATATCCGACTTCAAACCGGCCAACAGGCCATCACCCGTGTTGGTGTATCCGTAGGCCGGATGATGCTCTTTCGCAATCTCTGTTCTGCGGCCCTGGTCCGTCAGGCCATAAGCCGGGTGGAACTCTTTGGACTTACGGGCTTTGTCTTGTGCCGCTGCGATTTGGCTGAACATTCCTTTCATGACCGCCTCTTCTTCTTTTTGTTTTTTCTCTTCGGCTTTGACTCGGTCTGTCTCAACCTTGGCTTTCGCGGCCTGCATCTTATCAATGTCGGCTTGCGACAGGGTGTGACGTGAGGCGATGGGGGCCTTGGTCGGGTCAACCGTGTAAGCGAGTGTGCCCGCCGCCGGAGACTTCGCTGCATTTGGCCCCGGCTTCCCGCTTTGCGCCAAAGAGCCCATTTGTGTCTGTGCAATGGAGGACCCTTTATTGACCGAGTTGCCCATGACGTCCACGTCTTCAACGGGCGCTTCTGGCTCTGGGGTGATTTGGCTCAGCTTGCCCACGACGGACGCGCTTGCGGCGGTCATCGGGCTGCTGAGTGCCGAGGACTGACGTTCCACCGTCAAACCGTTGTCCAGCGTTTGCATATGACCTTGGTTAAAGGCGCGGTCAAGATTGGCTGAGCGTGCACGCGCGACGCGTTCATCGCTGACGGTTGGGTTTTGAGCATTCCAACTGTCGCGACGCGTACCATCCCAACCGCCGGACTTTGGGCCGTTTGTATCAAAGGGAGGAGAGTATCATGTCGGTCGGAGTAGATTGATTTACTCAATCCTCTTCAGGGTCTCGCTCCTTATTGATCGCTATTTCCAAATCAATTCAAATCAATTTACTCTGACCCCTTGATATGCTGACCCCTTGATATGCTGACCCCTTGATATGGACGCCGTTGATACTGACCCCATTAATATGGCACCATCACATTGACTCAGGAATGAAATCTGATGTCTCCATGATGACGGATGCACCATAGGTTCCAATTAATTTTAATACATCATGAGTTAAAATTGGTACGGTTTGCCCGCTTGCACCATACCATACAATACGAAGCTGTACGTCAGCAGAGGTTTCACGCACAAAACCCAACCATTCAGGAGTTGCGGGGCCCAGTTTGACGAGCACGTCTTTCACAACTTGAACAACATCCACACTGTCACATGAATCATCTATACTCATGACCCAAGCATTGTTTTGACGATACCCCCGAACCTCCCCTCTTGTGATGATTGGATCACCTTTAAAAACAACAGTTGTGGGTTCTCCCCAATAATCAGTAACACGATTTGGATCGGGACCGTAGACGCCAAAAGAGACAAGCCCCATGTCAGCACGTGAATGTCCATGGTCCCAATCACTTTCTACTGTGACATGCATTCCTGGAAAATATAAAAAACCAAGATCCTCCGGTCGCACTTGTGGTGATGGCGCGCCAAGACATCCAACCCACTTTACGGTAAGTGATATACGCGCCTGCGAAAAAGCCAAGGCCTTTAACGTTTCAGTATCATCCTCAAGGAGGTCCTGCAAAACGCTAACATGATCTCGCCAGTCGTTTCCGTAAAAAAAATCAGAAACATCAAGCTCTGCGATGCGAGCCAAATTTTTTGCATTCGAACGCCTTCGGTAGAAGGACAATTGTTCCAGCAAAACGTCGGGTGTCTTCGCTTCAGCATCGATAGTAAAAAGAACATTCACATACTGAGCATCTTCATATTTGCAAAACATGATCATTACTGCATTTCATCAATAATATTACCCAAGCTCTCGCCACTTATCGGATCGTACACTTCACCTGTGTCGATATCAATATCCGCAGATTCACCTTTCATACCTACCTTACTTTTTAGTTGTTCAAGTACTTTTCCCGCTTTGCGCCTATCTAAATCGTGGCGATTGGCAAGATGATCGACTTGTCTTAGGTCATTCTTCCGGGCTTCCACCACAGTCGGAATATCAATCTGACCTGGAATATTTTCTAATAGACCATGATCTAGTGGAGGTTCAGGATTGCTTGGAGGGACCAAAGTCAAATCTTTCAGACGGTTCTGGATATATTCCTCGTACTTCTTGTCAAATTCAGGTGTTGGCTCGAACCCCGGTAAAGGCGGATTCATGCTGGGGTCGGCTTGTATCTGCTTCGAAGCTTCATTGGCGGCCCAACTGAGCCCCCATGCACCCGCTAACCAACCCAAAAACTCAACGGCTGCCGGAATTGCCGGGGCTGCTGCCGCTAAGAACGCGACATCGACACTCTTGCCATCCTTCCCCTTAAGCGTATCTGGGGCAACCTTATCCTCTAATTCCTGGATCGCCTCCAATTGCTCAGGCGTTAAGAAACCTGCATAAATGTTATTCAGTCCCTTTACGTGAGGCACATTGTATCGGGCACTTGGATTTTGCCAACTGAGCTGCGATGTTGCTTCTGGATCATGCCAGCTGAGCGACGGCGTTGCTTCAACCAAGTTCGACACGGACAACAAACCAGACGGATATGCGCCGAGATCGCGTTGCCATGACTTAATCGCATCGACCATGGCCGTGCCGGGATATCCGGTGACATACTCTTCGGACAAATACCCCGTATCCACCAGCGCCTTTTGCGTTTGCAAAACATCGACAAAGTTGTTCACCCCATTCATCCCGACGGATGAGGTCAGTGTCGCTTGTCGCCCTTGTTTGGAACTCAGCAGATTGTTTCTCGAAGACAGCCCCATGGTCTCTGGCAGACTGTTGTAGAGATTGGCTAGCTGTTCGCCGCGATTGCTGAACCCTTTTTGGACACTGAACTGCCCTTTGATGTCCGACTTCAAATCCGCCAACAGGCCATCACCCGTTTGGGTGTATCCGTAGGCCGGGTGATGCTCTTTCGCAATCTCGGTTTCGCGGCTCTGGTCCGTCAGGCCGTAGGCCGGGTGGAACTCTTTGGACTTACGGGCTTTGTCTTGTGCCGCTGCGATTTGGCTGAACATTCCTTTCATGACCGCCTCTTCTTCTTTTTGTTTTTTCTCTTCGGCTTTGACTCGGTCTGTCTCAACCTTGGCTTTCGCGGCCTGCATCTTATCAATGTCGGCTTGCGACATGGTGTAAGGTGAGGCGATGGGGGCCTTGGTCGGGTCATCCGTGTAAGCGAGTGTGCCCGCCGCCGGAGACTTCGCCGCATTTGGCCCCGGCTTCCCGCTTTGCGCCAAAGAGCCCATTTGTGTCTGTGCAATGGAGGACCCTTTATTGACCGAGTTGCCCATGACGTCCACGTCTTTAACGGGGGCTTCTGGCTCTGCGGTGATTTGGCTGAGCTTGCCCACGACGGACGCGCTTGCGGCGGTCATCGGGCTGCTGAGTGCCGAGGACTGACGTTCCACCGTCAAACCGTTGTCCAGCGTTTGCATATGACCTTGGTTAAAGGCGCGGTCAAGATTGGCCGCGCGAGCACGCGCGACGCGTTCATCGCTGACGGTTGGGTTTTGAGCATTCCAACTGTCGCGGCGCGCACCATAATCTACAACCGCCCCTTTTTTCTCACCTTTCGTGGGGCCGTATAAGCCGCCTGGCAAAAAGTCGTTGTAACCCAGGGTGCGGCCACGCGCTTCATCCCAATCGCCGGATTTTGGGCCCTTTGTACTGGTGTAGTTCATGTACCCCATTTTGGTGCCCAGGGCGAAACGATCCCAGCCTTTGGCTTTGGAGAGTTGGTCTCGATATTCTTGTGCTTTCCGTTCGGCTTCTTGCTCTTTGACTTCTGGCGGTACTTCGTCCCCAAAGCCTGAGCCTGCATCTGACGCGCTATCACTACCCATTTTTCACACTCACTTTCTTACCTTTTTTGGCGAACCGCACCCAGCTGGCGCCGGGGACTTCGGATGGGGGGATGTCTTTGAAGGTGTTGCGCAAGAGCCCATAGAGCTTCAGCGCGTGCCCATAGGGCGCGATGAAATCCATGAACACCAGGTTCTCGCCCGAGCACCAGTCCTCAGCGCGCAGCTTGTATTCATCGTTTAAAAACGCTTCGGCTTTGTCGGACGGCAACCATGCCCACGTGGCCCAGGCCACCAGGCAATCGTCTTCCAACACATAGGCAAACTGGCCCAAGTGCAGGGGTGGTTGGATACAGCGCAAAATGGTGTCCACCGTATATTTGCGGTGATGCGCGGATGTGTTCATCAGTTCCAAAACATCTTCGATCATGATTTTGTCCTTTGAAAAAAATGACCGCGGACGACCGGAAGGAAAGGTCGCCCGCGGCCTAGGCGGCGGGAGCAGCGGATCGAACGCGCTCACCACCTCTGCGCAGCTCTACGGCCTAAGGAGTGTTGTGACGCCGTGCTGTGCAGGTAACGACCCGGTCAGTTCGCACCCGGGTAGAGTTTTTTGAAACCATCACGCACGCGCCCGACAAACGCAGGGTCACGCTCTTTCCAGTAGCGCGGATCTTTCATCATGCGTTTCAGGTCGTCCTCGCTGGTGCCCGGCGTGAACTCCGCATTGCGCGTCAAGGCCGGTTCGCGGCTTTGCATCATTTCCGCCATGGCGATGACACCATCGGCGGAGCTCACCAGGTTTTCATAGACATTGGGTGGCAAATTTGCTTCACCCCAGGCCTTGAGTTGCTGACGTGCGGCTTCGAAACGGTCTTGGCCGCCGAAGTGTTGATGCAAACGTTCTGCGTCGCGGGCTTCTTCAAACTGAGACGACATTTGCGCGATGACCGGCAACAACTTTTCTTTGGCCAAGTCGTAAACCAATTGGGCTTGTTCTTGGGAAAAGCCGTTGTCGAACAAACGTTGATTGACCTCGTCGTCAACGTCCAAGAGATCGTCATCGATCATGATCTCATAGGCAGAGGGGGCGTCCGGAATGTTCGAAGCGCCCTGACTGTGCAGGTGTTGTTCCAGTTCTTGATAGGACCGCGCCAAGTCTTCGGTGCGGATTTCGCCTTTTTCATCGTCCCAAAACTTCGCCGGCACCCATGTGGGCATGGCGGGTTTGTTTTGAACATTGGGGTTCGGTTCGGTGTTCATTGAGTTAAATCTCCTCGATTGAGTTAAAAATCAGTCGCCTTGGCGACCGCGTTGGGTCAGTTGTTCGATGGTGCTGACCAACTGTCTTTGGCCTTCGATATGACGCAGGTGTTCGGCGCTCACATTCGGGCCCATGGCGCGTTCCAATGTCATGGACCGCAAGTGTTCGAGCACGCGCTGACCGTCGGGTGACGAAAAGCAACGCGCATAGGCCAAACGGATTTCTTGTTCCGCTTGAGCGCTGACAACTTCGTCTTCGTGTTCTGCAAAGCGTTCGAACCACGCCCAACCTGATGTTTGCGTGCTCACAGCTCACCTCCTTTCATGGGGTCTAAAGGCTCTTTCAGGTCGGGTAATTTGTGTGATGGTGTAAGGCCACGGTGCCTCCAAGTGCGCGCGGTTGGCCGGTCCGCAGGATCAATCCGCGCCGTTTCTGACGGTGGCTCAACCGGCGCTCCCATTTTTTGCAATGCCGTCATCAACGACTGACTTTGAACCGGGCCGTTACCCGCTTCGACTTCTGCAAGTTTTTGCGCCATCTCTTTTTCGCTGAGCAAAATGTCTTCGGGAATGTTGTAAGACTTTGCCAGCCAGTGCAGTGCACGCGGAACGTCAACCAATTCCACGCCCCCACCCAACTGGACCGCGGCGCTGAGCCAAGCCATGGCACCCGACGAGCCGTTTTGTGATTGGCGCTGCGCCAGTGGCGATTTGTAGTCGATGTCGATGGTCCGCCCATCTACCGAAATAGCGGGGATTTCACCACGACGGCGCAAGACTGAAATCGCGCGTTCGATCAACGGTGACAATAGTTCCGATTGCAAACGGCCATATGTCGCGCCGAGGAGGCGCGCCATTTCGACAGAGCGTTCGACCACTTCTGTAGCACTCATCCGCGGGCCAGAAATTTGGCCCAGTTTATCGGCCAGCAGCGCCGAACGAATGGCGATGCGCGTGCCCTCCAAGACCGAGCCGGAGATATCGAAACGCCCTGGGTTTCTCAAAGGCGTCAATCCAGCAGAACCAACAGCCTTTGGAATGATGGCACCAGGAACCAATTTGATGTTTGCCGGGTTCAACACACCGTCGTCATCGGCTTGCCAAATACCCGTCACCGAGATCGATGCGTTTTTCAATACCAACTCGACAATTTTGTTCGCCGTCTTAATATCCGGCAAAGCTTTCATCACCGGAGAACGTCCATAAATTTCACCTGGTGCTTTCAACCAACGGAAATTGATAAACGGGGACGTGTCGAAGGTCCCTTCGGCCAGCAATTCGGCCTCATTGGCTAAGCCGGGCGCAGGTTCTGCAACCGCCATAAAACGATAACCTTTGTCACTGGGCAAAACCGCTTCGATCACCGAAATACGATTTTCATCCAGGTCCAAAGCCTGTGGTTTTTCAGCGCCCAACTCCGGGGCTTCGGGATAGCGTTTTTTCAATTCGCGCGATGTGAGTTTCAAACGCCGCAAAGTGCCGCTCAAAGCACCGTTTGCGTCCCCTTCAAAAACCACATCAAATAGGGGCACAGCACTAAAGCGCAAGGCAGAACCTTCCCCCAACGGTGTTTCTTCCACCATCAAGCATGCGGTTCCGGCCGTGACCAGATCCAAGAAACATTGATGGATCTCAACGGCAAAATTCGACCGGTCAATGTTCGACTGGATAATCTCTGACACCTTATCGAGCTTGCTGACCAAATCCTCGCGGTCCTCACCCTCCATACCTGTGCCCGGCATCAATCCAATCCAACGCGACCAGGGCGGGGTTAAGTTCGACAAAAGACTGGCCGCCAACTGATCGACGGCATCGGGCGCCGTTCCGTCAAACAAGCGCTCACCCGCCGTATGGCCGTTCTTGTTGGCCGGATTGCGTTGAGGCAACGTGAAGTCATAACAATCCTGCCAGTGACTTTCCCAGATTTGGCGGCGTTCCTTGGCCTGTCGATAGTGCTTGATGATCATTTCCGGCGTAAGCTCATCCATAATCATTCTCCCAACAATTCTTTGGTCGGTTTGATCGATGTTGTGCCCATCAAGCCGCGCTCAGATGTTTTGATGGTGGCGGCCCGCCCACGGCGGCGACGCTCAATACCTTCAAGACGGGCTTTACGCTCGGCTTCGACTGTCGGATCAACAGCCGGTTGTTCATATACCGGCGCCGGGGGCGACGGTGGCGATGAAGTCAATCCACCCATAATTCGGGTCTCCTTGTATTCAGGGGTGTGAACATGAAAAAACCCGACACATTTCAGTGCCGGGTTTGCTTTAGACGCACCTGTGGTGGTCGTTAAGAGGATTTTTAACCTAATGAATCGCTCCTGTCAACGACTTTTTTCCTATATTTTGATTTAAATGTTTAAACAGTTGCCACGGGGTCATAACCCAAGGGGCCCGGATGCCAAGCACACGCTTCACCGCCTCCACACAACTGAAGACCGCCCACGGCAATGCCATGGGGCGCAGCGCCTGGATCTCTGTGTCAATGAGCCTATAACCGTTTTGCTGTAGCCAGTGACGCAATTGGGTCTCGCTGTGTCCAGGCCAAACCTCGATTTCTGTACCGATGGAAAGCGGGTTGTACATGACCCACGTTCCCTGGGATTGAATGAACGCAAAACAATGACGATATCCCGGGCGCAAGTAGCGCAGGACCTTCAGCTCGGGGCTTCCGCCAAAGGCGACGATCGCGCGTTTCATCCCTCCGCCCAGGGCGTCATGCTTATGCGGATTGTCCGGTGTTTTGTTCATGTTCTACAATCCCTTTGGCCTTGAGCTCCGTGGTCAAACGATCCAAGGCGTCATCCCATAACTGCACATCGTATTGCTCTTGGCGCACCCGCGAATCGGGCGGGCATTCGCGCCAGCCAAACCGCGCCAATGTTTTTAAATGGTGGCGGCCGATCACACGTTTTTGATGCAAACGCATCACGGCTCGGTAAATGTCGTCCGGCTCGCAAGGCCGTGTCGTATCCGATGCATCGCGGCTAAGCCGTGCACCTTCCATGCGTGCTCGCTCTGAACGTATGAACCAAAACCAAGCTTCCTCTGCACTGCCAAAGGCTATGATGTCTTTTTCAGGCAGGGGGTTGGCGATAATGCGTGTACGCGGCATAAGATAAACTCCATTTGATGTTCCCGTTATGTTCTACATAATCGTCATTTTTTCCTATGTCAACAGGGTGTTGGAATTTTGTCCTAATGACATATTTACACATTGATGTGATAATCTTCCCATTATGAAACATGCAGATGTTTGGAAAGCAGTCGACAAGCTCGCGCAGGCCTATGGCTATTCTGCGTCAGGATTGGCGCGTCAGGCGGGCTTAGACCCCACCACCTTCAACAAATCCAAGCGCACCACGCGCGAGGGGAAGGAACGCTGGCCGTCCACCGAAAGCATTGCCAAAATCCTCAAAGCCACGGGCGCGGATCTGTCTCAATTCACCGCTTATATTCAAAACGGTGAAACCCCAACACCTCGCAACGTGCCCTTGATCGGCTTTGCCCAAGCGGGCGCGGAAGGATTTTTCGACGATGCGGGATACCCCACCGGTGGCGGTTGGGATGCGGTGCCCATTCCCGGCACCACGGACGGACATGCCTATGCGTTGGAGATTTCCGGCGACAGCATGGACCCGGTCTTTCGCGACGGTGATATTGTGATTGTTTCCCCCGAAGCGGACATTCGGCGCGGGGATCGTGTGGTGGTCAAAACTTCTGGTGGCGAGGTCATGGCCAAAGTCCTGCTGCGCAAAACCGCCCAGCGCATCGAGCTTGGCTCTTTCAACCCCGATCACGAAAATCGCGAATTCGCCCTCGCCGACATCGACTGGATGGCCCGCATCATTTGGGCACAGCAGTAAGCCTAGTTTCTACTTAAAAGCCTTCAGCTCTTGCACCACCTGCTCCATCACGCCCGCCCAATCACCTCGCGTGGTTTGGCGGAACAGGCGCATGGTGGGATACCACGGTGTATCTTCACGCTCTTGTAGCCAGAGGTAGCTGGCATTCGCCGCGTGCAGTCCCCATACGGGTTTGCCCAGGGCTCCGGCCAAATGCCCGACGGCTGTGTCGACAGTGATGACCAAATCCAGGGCGTCAATTTGCGCGGCTGTATCGGCAAAATCGTTCAGGCCCGGCGTCACATCAAACACATTGTCCAGTTCGCTCAAGACTGAATAGCCGTCTGCACCATGGCCCATCTGCAGGTTGAACAGGCTCACGCCGTCAATCTCGGCCAGCTGGCGAAACAGATCAGGATCGCAAGAGCGTTCATTGTCTTTGATGCGCGTCGGATTGCCCGCCCACACAACGCCGACCTTCAGTCCGTCCGCTTCGCCAATACAGGGATCAGCTTCGATACCGTCCGGTACATTCAGATACGGCACGTCGGCGGGAATAGTGTCCAAGGTCAGGCCAAAAGAGTGGGGTAAACTCATCATGGCGATGTGGCAATCAAATGTGGGTAAACTGTCCCCATATGATGTGACGGAGGCGACACCGTCTAAGGTCGCGAACAAACGTTCCAACCCCGGGCGACATTCCACATGCACGGCCTGACTGCGTTTGGCGGCCCAGGGAACGAAGCGTGCCATGAGCATGGCATCCCCAAAACCTTGTTCGGCATGGATCAGCAGTGTTTGATCCCCTGCCTCATCACCGTTCCAAGCTGGTTTGCCAAAATCTCGCTTGGGCGTGGTGAACCCGGGCGCGTCCCAACGATGTTCGTATGCGGCCCAGCCGTCTTCGTACCGGCCTTGTTGCAACAGCACCAATGCGAGGTTCCAGTGAAGTTCATCGTTATCCGGATTGGCGGTTAAGGCTTGACGGATATAATCCTCAGCCTCGTCCAGGCGACCCAACTCTTTCAACGTGGCCGACAGATTGTTTAAGGCGTCTTCGTGATCCGGTGCGAAGGCTAAGCACTTTTGGTAGTGCACTTCCGCCTCTTCATACCGGCTGAGTTCACCCAATGTCAGGCCCAGGTTGTAAAGTTTGTCGACGTGATTGGGATCGAGCTTCACCGCAATCTCCAAGGCCGCCAGCGCATCGTCATAATGCTCCAGACGTTTGAACAGCGTGCCCAAATTGTACTGTGCGTCGGAATCGTTCTGGTTCAACTCCACCGCTTTTTGAAAGGCGCTTAGAGCGGCTTCATCATCGCCGAGCCCTTGTCGCGCGTTGCCCAAGTTGGTATAGGCCCCAACAAACCCGGGCTCCAACTTCACCGCGTCTTCACAGGCCTCTGCAGCTTCGTCAAATCGCCCCAAAGCATTGAGAGCACTACCTAAGTTTGAATAAACAATGGCGCTGTTGGCGTTAAGGTCCACGGCCTTTTGAAACGCGTTTGCGGCCTCTTCCAATCGTCCGGCGGCTTGCAGGCCATTGCCCAGGTTCACATACGGCACAAAAAAGTCCGGCGCCGTGTTCACCGCTTCCTGACACAACTGAATGCCCGTATCCAGCTGACCGGATTCAATAAAGATCGAACCCAGCAAGTTCAGCGCATCGGTATTTTTGGGATCGGCCCGCAACACAGCCGCGTACAAATCCGCCGCGTCCGCGACGTGGCCCGATTGGTGGAGTTGTAGGGCCTGCTGAAGTTGTTTTTGAACGCTCATGAGCACATCCCCAAAAAAAAGAACAGGCTCAGATTAACCGAGCCTGCCCTTGTTTATAAGGGGATTGTGCTAAAGACGGGTTAAGCGCTCATGTCTTCGCCCGCCAACGCTTTGGCGATCAAGTCGACGGTTTCGTTGATACCGTAGAGCGCAATGAAACTGCCCATGCGCGGCCCCTGTTCTTGGCCCAGCAGAACTTCGTAACACGCCTTGAACCAGTCGCGCAGGTTTTCAAAGCCGTGCTCTTTTCCGACCGTAAAGACTTCCGTTTGAATATCGCTGGCGGATGTATCCGCGCCCAAAGTTTCCAGCTTGGCTTTCAAAGCTTCCAAGGCCGTCCGTTCTGCGTCGTTTGGTGCACGATACTGCTTCGTCGGTTTGACAAAATCCGTGTAGTAGTTGATGGCGTAGCCCACCAGTTGATCCAAGATCGGCGAGTTTTCCGGTGTGGCGTCGGGCGCATAGCGTGTAATGAAGTGCCACAACACAGCCTTGTCGTCTGACCCACACACGCTGGCGAGGTTGAGCAAGATGTTGTAGCTCAAACCCTCAGCTTCGGGCTGAGGCGGTTGGCCGCCGTGAATGTGCCAGACCGGGTTGTTGAGCTGGTCTTTTTCTTCCTGTTCGCCAAACTTACCCAAGAACGTCAGGTATTCATCGACGTTTTTCGGAATGATGTCGAAAAACAAACGCTTCGCCGTTTTGGGCTTTTGGTACATGAACAAACTCAGGCTTTCCGGCGTGGCGTAACGCAGCCAGTCTTCCATGGAAAGCCCGTTACCCTTGGACTTGGAAATCTTTTCGCCCTTGTCGTCCAAGAACAATTCGTACGTCAGGTTCAACGGCGGTGTGCCCCCGATAGCACGACAAATGCGGCTGCCGAGTTTGACACTTTCGATCAAATCTTTGCCGGACATTTCATAGTCCACGTCCAACGCGGTCCAGCGTCCGGCCCAGTCGGCTTTCCACTGCAGTTTACAGTGGCCGCCCGTCACCGGGGTTTCGACCAACGTGTCGTCTTCGCGTCTGTAGACGATGGTGCCGTCGTCGGGTTTGGTTTCGATCACGGGCACTTGCAACACGATGCCGGTGTCGGGACACACGGGCAGGAACGGCGAATAGGTCGCGCGGCGCTCTTCGCCCAAGGTTGGCAAGATGATGTCCAAAACCTTTTCGTGATTTTGCAGAACTTGCAACAGCATCTGATCCAAACGGCCCGATTTGTATTCTTCGGTGGCCGATTTGAATTCGTAGTCAAAGCCAAAACCGTCCAAGAACGCTTGCAGACGCGCATTGTTATGATGCGCGAAGCTTTCGTGCGTTCCGAACGGATCGGGAATCGACGTCAAGGGTTTACCGATGTGCTCGCCCAGCATCTCTTGGTTCGGCAGGTTCGTCGGCACCTTGCGAAACCCGTCCATATCATCGGAATACGCAAACAGCTTGGTCGGCATATCGGTGAGCGTTTCAAAGGCTTTGCGCACCATAGTCGTGCGTGCCACCTCACCGAACGTGCCGATGTGCGGCAGGCCGGACGGGCCGTAGCCGGTTTCAAACAGCACAAAGCCCTTCTCTGGCACCTTGCCCTTCAAGTGCTTGACCAAAGCGCGCGCTTCGGCGAAGGGCCAAGCATTGGAATGCTCGGCCAATTCATGGACTTTGGAAATGGGCGTATCCGGCTGGAAAGGCATGGTTTGAAACCTAAGAAAGAGTGGAATGAGGGCGCAAATTACGACCTCGCACAGGGTACGTCAACCAGTGCTGTGGCAATGCTCAATCCAGGCCGCGGTGAGCTTTTCCGCTATGGCATTTTGCTTGAGCCTGGAATTCAAGCAGCCGAAGTCCACCAAGTCTTGGGGCTGGTCTTGGTTGAAGCAGGTGAACACCACGCTTTCCACCCCCGTTTCCGGGTCCACGTGACGTTGGAGGCACTGAGCACAAATCTCTTTCATCATGCACTGCATGGGTGCGTTGATGGACGCGATGGCGGTGTGTTTGGGCTTCATTAGGTCTTTCAACACCCCGTGGCGCGCCTCTTTCACGGCGTTCATCATGATGTCCGATCCAATGGCGACCACCCGGTCAACTTCGGACAAGGCGATGGGCGGTGTGCCCAGCGCCCCCGTCCCATAGGCCTTCATGGCTTCGACGATGTTGCCCACATAGCTGAAGTCGCCATGGCGGCCCGGTTCGATAGCGGGCTCCACGTCCGTGCACCACACGATGGTGTCGGCGGCAGCTTCGATGTTTTCCACATGGTAACGGTCGCCTGGGTTTTTATAGCCTGCGAAGTAGAGAACCTTTGAGCCCGCAGCCCGCAACGCTTGACCGATGGAAAACAGCACGGCATTGCCCAAGCCACCACCCGCGAGCAGGACGGTTTCTCCCCCCGGGGTTTCTGTCGGCGCGCCCGTTGGCCCCATCAGGACAATGGGTTCACCCACCTCTAAGTCCCGGCACAATTTTGAAGAGCCACCCATTTCCAACACGATGGTCGACACAATGCCTTGGTCTTTATCCACCCAAGCCCCCGTCAGCGCCAAACCTTCCATCGCCATGCGCGTGTCATTGACGACAGACGCCAGCGTTTCGAAGTTTTGCAACCTGAAAAACTGCCCCGGCTTGAACGCCCGCGCTCCAAAGGGCGCTTTGACGATCACTTCGACGATGTTCGGCGTTAAGCGTTTCACCTCCACCACCCGGGCGATCAGGCCTTGATCCAAATCGCGCACAAGGTCATCGAACGGCACCGAATTGGGTTGGGCTTTCGCCAAAGCGGCGTCCACAACCGGATAGCCTTGTTTGGTGCTGGCCAACGCGCGGACCACGTTCCCGGCGTAGCTGGGATGAAGATCGCCAAAGAAACTCATGGTCCGGCCCGCTGTGGCGTCCATCAACACCTGAACGTCTTGGGGCTTGTCAGACCACTCGGGGCTCACATCTATGCCTTTAGCATCCACGGCCTGGAAATACTTGCCGTCCAGGTCTGCAAAGGTTTCGTCTTCGCGCGTCAACACGGTGTTGGGTTGCGTGCCCGCCGCGATCAACACCGCGCGAGCTGGCAGTTCTGTCATCTCACCTGTGGGATGCGGCCTGCCGTCTTCACCCATCTCTTGCAAAGCGAGTTTCACGCCGCTTGCCCAGCCATGCTGGTCAACGTCAATGGCCGTTGGCGACAACAATTCCGCAAAGCGCACGCCTTGTTCCAAGGCCTTGGTGATTTCTTCGTGGTTGAGCCGATAGCTCGGCGCGTCAACCATACGCCGCCGATACGCGATGGTTGCCCCGCCCCAACGTTCCAGCAATCGCGACGGCTCCGCCGGGCGGCCATGGGCCTTGGCGCAGGCGCGCTCATAGCGTAGGGCCCGGCCATGTTCCATGTATTCATCGGCGATGGCTTCGTCTTCGTCCGACCAGCGCGCGCGCAATTTGTCGCGGCCCAATTCAGCGGCTAAAACATCGTAGCGTTCCACAAAACGTTCAACCTGTTCGACGTAGTACGCCAAGGCTTCTGTTGCCGTGTCAATGGCGGTCAAGCCGCCACCGATCACCACCACGGGCATGCGCAATTGTAAGTTCGCCAAACTGTCGTGCTTTGCCGCGCCTGTGAGCTGCAGCGCCATCAAAAAATCCGAAGCCTGACGCACGCCACGCGCCAAGTTGTTTTTGATATCCAATACCGTCGGCTTACCCGCGCCCATGCACAACGCGATGTGATCGAAGCCCATGGCATAAGCCTGATCTTTGGTGATTTGCGCACCAAAGCGCACACCGCCATACATGCGAAACTGTTTGCGCCGCTCCAACAACAGCCTGACGACTTTCAGGAAGTTTTTGTCCCACCGCACGGTAATGCCGTATTCCGCAACACCGCCAAATCCCGCCATGGCACGGGTGTCTAAGTCTTCGCGGATGTCGTCAATGGTGTGCACGGGTTGGAAGGGATAGCGTTCCCCGAGAAGATCAACGCCGCTGAGCCCCGGGTCCAAGGGTTCGATCTTCGCCCCGTCAATGGCAACAACGCTGTGGCCTTCGTTCATTAGCTGGTGGCTCAAATTTGCGCCTGCCGGACCCGTGCCCACGACCAAGACTTTGTAGCCCGTCTCAGCGCGCGGCAGTGGGCGGCGGATGTCGAGCGGGTTCCAACGTGTGAGCAAGCTGTAGATTTCAAAGCCCCAGGGCAGGCTCAAAACGTCTTTGAGCACACGGGTTTCGACTTCAGGGATATTGACTGGTTCTTGTTTTTGATAGATGCACGCCTTCATGCAGTCGTTGCAAATGCGGTGCCCGGTCAGCGCACACAACGGATTGTCCACCGCCACCATGGCCAAGGCGGCAATGGCGTGGCCTTGGATCAAGACCGTGTGCATTTCCGATATTTTTTCTTCCAGCGGGCAACCGGCCAGCTCAACGCCCAAGGGGTTCTTGGCAAATTCGCCCGTCTTTTTGTCGTGCAAGCCTTTGGAGCACGAATCCTTGTCCCGCTCATGACACAGCACACAATAATGTGCTTCGTCCAACGCACCGACCAAATCACAACCTGGGTCGATGAGCTTAAAGCCATCGCGCGACACGTGGCGTTTTAAGGGAAGCTCCAAGGCTTCGACCGCGCCAACCTTTGCCTTTTGGGTGTGCACCAAGTCGTCATAGTCGAGTTTTTCAGGCTGACGGAACAAGATGTCCGTCTTGTGCTTCAACTGCCCCGCTTCGCTCAACGTGGCCCACAGGGCGTAGTCTTGCGCCAGCTGAAGCGCATTGTTGTGGGTGTCAGCATCGTCCAGCCACGCCATGACCGCCGTAGAAAAAGAAATTTGCGTCAGCGTTTCGCCAAGCTGCTCTTCAAGGCGCTGGCATAAAGCTTCACCATCTAAAGTTTCCGCGTCTTCGGATTTTTTGCCTTTCAGGGCGCGGCGCTGCACAAACAGGCGTTTGCAGGCATAGAGCGGCTCCAACGCCACATGTTGGCCGCTCAACGCGCCCAGTTCGTCTTGCACGGCGAACAGTTCGGCGACGAAGGCATCAACGACGGGGGACAGCTCAACCAACAAATCGGCTTCGGCTTCCAATTCGTCTGGAGCTTCGCGGCCTGCCGTCAGCCGTGTTTTTAGATCACCGTCGTGCTCGCCCAGAAAATCCATGAATGCACGATCCACCGCAGCCAAACCACTTGGATCATAAAGGTCTTCGAAATTCAGATGATAAGCCAGTTTCAGCGCCATGTGGTGTCCTTATGTTGGATCTCTATTGGCAAACGAACTTGGAACGCGTAAGTTGAACCTGCTTTTGTTCAGGGGGGAATAAAGTCAGGCCTAGTCCTAACTATATCGTGTGCAGAGCAAAGCGATAAGACCTAACTGCACAGACCCTGGAACTCAACATGTCAGCATCCAACGACAACCGATATGCGGGCGATATCTTGCCCAACGACGCCTGGACTCGCCTTGCGGACGAAGACAACTGCGTGCTCATCGACGTGCGCACCCCTGAAGAATGGACCTATGTGGGCGTTCCCGATATTTCCGGGCTCGGCAAAGAAGTCTACTTCGTACCCTGGCTGTTTTTCCCCAAAAACAACGTAAACCCGAATTTTGTGCACCAAGTTTTGGAAACCGTGAAGCCGCTGAACGAAGAGACAACGGTCTTGTTCATCTGCCGCTCGGGCATACGCTCGGCCTTTGCGGCCCAGGCGCTATGCGACATGGGCTATCCCAATTGCTACAACGTCGCCCACGGGTTTGAGGGTGACCACAACGAATACAAACACCGCGGCCGCGACAACGGCTGGAAGGTGGACGGCTTGCCCTGGGTGCAGGGTTAAGGCCAAGGGGCTAAAACCAACCGTCTATCCGTTTGAGGCATTGCGAATTGCGTTCAGCAATCGTGTGATGTCGTCGCAGTGGCCTTCATACAGACAGCTCTCACACGGAAGCTTGCTTAAGGCCGTGTAGGCAAGCTCGGTCGCGTGGGCTGAGATATGCCCTTCGGCCAACTTAAAGGCTTTTTTGCATTCATCGGAAATCTCGACCTCTGCCTCTTGCGAAGCCGTCAAGCGCACAATGCGTTCCGACAACAGCTTCAGCGCAACGACCAAGTCTTCAAACTCATCGTCACTGCCCGAGTGGCCCGTATCTTCGAGAGAGCACGCAACGGCGGCATGGAACTTGGCATGGACTTGCCGGGCGGCGTCGAACTCCGCCAAATCGCCGAATTGCTCTTGGCCGGGTCCATAAAACCACTTGCCGATTTCACAGAGATTATCACGGCGGATTTTCTCAATATCGAAACCGGGTTTGTCTTTGTCTTCCGCCAACTGCGAGCGCCATTTCAGGTGCGCGTTGACGAAGTCTTGAAAGTTGATCATGACCTCCCCTTCGGCCCCTCCCCGGGCCAAGCCTCATTTCAAGTCACTTCCAGATGGGCTTCCCTGTGCCGGGTAAACCCAACTCGTCCCACATGTTCGTGACCTTTTCGACCACGTTTTGATCCATGCGGATTTTTTCACCCCACTCACGTTTGGTCTCATTGCCAATTTTTGTGGTGGCGTCGATACCCATTTTAGACCCCAAACCGCTGTCGGGCGAAGCGAAATCCAAATAATCGATGGGGGTGTTTTCCACCATCACCACATCGCGCGCCGGATCGACATTGGTCGACAGTGCCCACATCACGTCATTCCAATCGCGGGCATCGATGTCTTCGTCCACGATAATGACGAACTTGGTGTAGGTGAATTGACGCAGGTACGACCACACACCCATCATGATCCGCTTGGCGTGGCCGGGATAAGCTTTTTTCATGCTGACCACAGCAACGCGGTAAGAGCACGCTTCGGGTGGCAGCCAGAAATCACGCACTTCCGGGAATTGTTGGGTGAACAGCGGAACAAAAACGTCGTTTAATGCTTCGCCCAGAACGCTCGGCTCGTCGGGCGGGCGTCCGGTGTAGGTACTGAGATATATCGGTTTTGCGCGCATGGTGATGGCCGAAACCGTGAAGACCGGGAAGGGTTCAACATTGTTGTAGTACCCGGTGTGATCACCATACGGGCCTTCGTCACCGACTTCGGTCATGCTGACGTGGCCTTCAAGAATAATTTCTGCCGTCGCCGGAACTTGCAAAGGCACGGTTTTACAGTCCACCAGCTGGACCTTCTCACCGCGCAGCAAACCGGCAAACTGATATTCCGACAATGTGTCGGGCACAGGCGTCACAGCCGCCAAAATGGTGCCGGGATCGGCCCCGATGACCACCGCAAGAGGCATGGGATCGTCACATTGTTCTTTCCAACGCAGAAAATGCTGGGCCCCACCGCGATGATGCAACCAGCGCATCAATGTGGTGTTTTTGCCCGTCACCTGCATGCGGTAAATCCCCAGATTAGCCACATCGCGTTTATCGCCTTTGGGGTCCGGGCCTTCGGTAATGACCAAGGGCCACGTGATCAACGGTGCCGGTTCGCCCGGCCAACAGCCCTGGATCGGCAGTTTTGCCAAATCCACATCGTCACCCGTCAACACCACCTCTTGGCAAGGCGCCGAGCGCACGGTTTTGGGCTTCATGGACATAACAGTTTTTAAGATCGGCGCCATTTCCAGCGCTTCTCTCCAACCGCCCGGGGGCTCAGGCTGGCGCAAAAAGGCCAGGGTTTCCCCGACACTTTTCAAGTCTTCAGGCTTGCGCCCCATGCCACGGGCAACCCGTTCGACAGTGCCGAACAAATTCACCAAAACTGGCGAATCGTAAGGCGTTCCGTCTTCTTTAACGGGATTTTCAAACAAAACCGCCGGGCCGCCTTCGGCCATCAAACGGGTTTGAATTTCCGTCATTTCCAGATGCGGCGAAACGGGTTGGGACACGCGCACCAAGTCGCCAGCGCGTTCCAACTCCTCCATAAAATCTCTGAGCGATGAATAGGCCATATGCCTAAGATCACGACTTTGAAGCGTTGATCAACCCCAAATTTCACAATCCAAATATGCGAGACCCTAATCCATTTATATGATTATGTGAAAAGCACCGTTTGCTAATGCACAAAATAATGCTTTAATCTATTGAAATAATTCAAAAGCACCTCAAGGGCTTCCCGTAGGGCAGCGGGCAGAGAGGTATATGGCGCCGAACGAAACCACTGTGAACACCTACTCATCCGACGACGAAGCTGTCGAAGGTGTTGACTACGCACGCCTGATCGAGATCGGCATCTCGTTGTCGGCGGAGCGGAACCACCAGCGTTTGTTGGAAACCATCTTGCTGGAAGCCAAAAACATGTGCAACGCGGACGGCGGAACGCTGTACCTGTGTGGCAACATGGTCGAACGTGAAGGTGAGCCGGAGCCGGTCTTCGAGCCCGAAGCCGATGGCCGCTTCATGAAGTTCGAGATTATGCGCACCGATAGCTTAGGCATTGCCAAGGGCGGCACCACGGGCGAAGACATCCCGTTCCCGCCGATTTCGGTCTATAACCCCGAAACGGGCGAACCCAATCATCAAAACGTGGCGTCCCACGTGGCTGTTTCGGGTGAAACCGTCAACATTGCCGATGTCTACGAAGCAACCGCGTTTGATTTTACGGGCCCACGCAAATTCGACGAAAGCACCGGATATCGATCCAAATCGTTCTTAAACGTTCCGCTAAAAAACCACTCGGGTGAGATCATTGGTGTGCTGCAGCTGTTGAACGCGCAAAACCGCAACGGCGAATCCATTCCATTTTCCGACCGAATCGTGCCCATGATCGAAGCCTTGTCGTCCCAAGCTGCCGTCGCCGTGGACAACCAAATGCTGGTCCAGGCCCAAGCGCGTCTGATGGACAGCTTCATCAAGCTGATTGCCGGCGCCATTGACGCCAAGTCGCCCTACACGGGCGGACACTGCGCGCGCGTGCCGGAACTGGCCCAAATGCTTGCTGGCGCCGCCGTGGATGCCGACTGGGGCGAATTCAAAGAATTCCACCTCAACGAAGAAGGCTATCGCGAACTACATCTGGCCAGCTGGCTGCACGATTGCGGCAAAGTGGTAACACCCGAATACGTGGTCGATAAAGCCACCAAACTGGAAACCATCCATGACCGCATCCACGAGGTACGGATGCGTTTTGAAGTCAAAAAGCGCGAGCTGGAAACCGAAACCTGGAAAGCCATCGCCGACGGTGGCGAGCGCGAAGCTTTGCTGGCCCAGCTAGATGAACAGCTTGCCAAGATCGACGACGATTTTGCTTTTGTCGCCGAATGCAACGTTGGTGGCGAGTTCATGGCGGATGAAAAAGTCGAACGCCTGAAAGAGATCGCAGAGGGCACATGGACGCGCACCATGGACGATCGCATCGGCATTTCACACGAAGAGCTGCGCCGCAAGGAGGTCGAAATGCCGACGGATCTTCCGACCGTGGAAAAATTACTCCAGGACAAAAAAGAACACATCTTCGAACGCGACGGCACATTCGAAGCGCCCAATGCCGAACACTTCGGTTTCGACATGCAAATTCCTGACAAACTGTTCAACCGGGGCGAAGTCTACAATCTGTCCATCGCACGCGGCACATTGACGGCAGAAGATCGCTACATCATTCAAAACCACATTGTGCAGACCATCGTGATGTTGGGACAATTGCCGTTCCCCAAACACTTGCGCCAAATCCCCGAATACGCCGGCGCGCACCACGAAACCCTGATCGGCACGGGCTATCCGCGCAAGCTCAACAAGGAAGACATGTCTATTCCTGCACGCATCATGGCTTTGGCCGATGTGTTCGAGGCGTTGACCGCTGCCGACCGTCCCTACAAGAAACCCAAAACCCTCAGCGAAAGCGTCAAAATCTTGTCGTTTATGGTCAAAGACCAACACATCGATCCGAACCTGTTCCGTTTGTTGTTGGAAAGCGGCATCTACAAAGAATATGCCGAACGCTTCTTGAAGCCCGAGCAAATGGACGAGGTCGACTTGTCGCAATATCTCGACAACGCTGCCGAATAGACATCGCTTTTTATGACCTCCCCCATCGAACACGCCCGCGCCTATCCCTTTTCCATTCCAGAGCATTCCTATGTGCTGGATAATGACGGTTGGCGTGCCCTTCAGGGCGATTTCGACACACATGGCCGCCATGCCGTTATCGCGTCGGGATCCAATGCATCGCCCGAACGCTTGCAAGCCAAGTTTGAAACCTTGAAAGATCCGATTTTCGTCACACAAGCAGTGTTGAAAGATTTCGACGCGGTCTATAGCGCGCATATCACCACATATGGTTCAATCCCAGCCACCTTGGCCCACGCGCCGGGCGTGGAAGCAGATATATTCGTCACATGGCTCACCGATGATCAATTGGAGCGCATGCATGAGACTGAAGCCTTAGGCCAAAACTATGTTTTTGTGCGCCTCAATGGCATTGAGCTACGATTGGACGACGGCCAGGTTTTAGACACCGCGCAGGCCTATCTATCCACTTGGGGGTGTTTGAACCGGGGCGAAAAACCCATTGCCTTAGCGGACTTAAGCGTCAAAAACCGCATCTGGTCCGCAATGAGCCAGGCCGAAGTCTTGGACTATGCGCAGAGTCTGTTTAAGTCCTCACAAAATCGTGATGACTTCATCCAAAAACATATTGATTGCGAAGTGACCCGCAAAGGGCGTATTGTACGACTATCCATAAGCGCTTTGGACTATGGCTGGCCTGAAGAAAACTGCGAACACATCGCACCAGCTCCGGAACCGAACGCCTGACACACGCCTTTTTGTGAAAGACAAGTTTCTTGAACACAACGTCGTCGACCGAAACCGCCAGTGCTGAGACCGACGAAAACACGGAGCTTCCGTGCTATTGCTTTGTTGTGGGCAAACCTACTGACACAAAAGACTGCAAGATGACGAGCCGCTGCGGCAACGCCAGCGATGCTGTGTCTGATTTGATCGATACGCACCGTACCAAGTAACGATCCAGGTCTAGGCCGACAATTGGCCGACAATCACCGCCAAAAACACCAACAATCCAAAATCCCGGTTGGACTTGAACCGCGCCAAACAATTTTTCGGCGCGTCAATGTCTAGGGTCGTGACTTGCCATGCTAAGTGCACGGCGGCGGGTAACAAGGCTGGAAAGAACCAAACACTCAAACCGGCAAGCCAACCGGCAAGTGCTACCAAAGTCAGGGCGCCACCGTAGAAGAACACCAACCACCCCTTGGTCGCACCGCCCAGTTTCAGGGCTGTCGATTTGATGCCGACCAAGATATCGTCTTCTTTGTCTTGGTGGGCATAGATGGTGTCATAGCCGAGCGTCCAAAAAATCCCGGCGGCGTACAGAACCCCCGGTGCAGCGCTCAGCTCACCCTTCACTGCGGCCCAACCCAACAGAGCCCCCCAGTTAAACGACAGACCCAAAAAAATCTGCGGCCAATAGGTGAAGCGTTTCATATAGGGGTAAATCACCACCGTCACCAACGACAACACGCCAACGGCGATGGCAAACAGGTTGAACTGCAGCAAGATTGCCAAGCCCAACAGGCACAAAAAAACCAAAAAACCTATGGCTTGTTTGATGCTGACATCGCCCGCCGGAATCGGGCGGGTGGCGGTGCGTGCCACTTGGCCGTCATAATCGCGGTCTGCGATGTCGTTCATCACGCATCCGGCACCGCGCATGATCAAGGCCCCCAACGCGAACAGAGCCAACACGATTGGGTTGGGCCACGTGCCTTCTGAGGCCAGAGCGATAGACCACCAACACGGCAACAGCAACAGCCACGCCCCATAGGGACGGTCCAGTCGCATTAAATACATATAGGGCTTAAGCGCCCTGGGGGTTACGCGCGCAATCCAGCTTTCGGTGCGAATATCGCTGGCGAGCGGCTGAGCTTGATCGGTCATGGCAATAGTTGTACGTCAAGGCTGTACCCAAAAGCAAACTTGCTTATGATCGAGCTATGACTTCAACCAAGACCATCACGCGCCTTTACTGCGAAGGCCACTTGAAAGCTGCTGAAACTGTCGTTTTAAGCGCTGGGGCTACACACAAGCTGCGCGCCGTTTTACGCGCCCAAATTGGTGACGAGCTCTTGCTGTTCAACACCCAAAACGGTGAATGGCGGGCGGAACTGGTGTCTCTAGGCAAAAACAAAGCCGAAGCTGTTTGCCGCGAACAAACCCGCATGCCCCAGCAAGAACCCGGACCGTGGTTGGCATTTGCCCCGCTGAAAAAGGACCGACTGGACCAAATCGTAGAAAAAGCCGTGGAGTTGGGCGCCGAACGCCTGATCCCCGTGATCACCGCGCGCACCGAAAACCGACGGCTGAGGATGGAACGCTTGAACCAACAAATCGTGGATGCGGCTGAACAATGCGAACGTCTGTCTGTCCCCGCCCTTTCCGATCCCGTCCTCTTGTCAAAGCTGGGCGACGTCTGGCCCCAAGACCGCACCCTATTGGTTGCGGCCGAACGTCAAGACGCTCCCCCCTTAGCCCAAGCTGTCCAAAACGCAGACCAGCCCCTTGGCATTATCATTGGACCCGAAGGCGGTTTTGAGCCACAAGAGCTTGACGGGCTTTTAAATTTGCCCATCTCTGTCCCAATCAATTTGGGCCCGCGTATACTGAGAGCCGAAACAGCAGCTATCTCCGCCTTAGGCATTATTCAAGCCATTTCAGGCGACTGGCAGAAAGATTAAATCATGAGCGATAAGAACACCCCGATCACCGATAAACGTCAACTGGTGGAATACTTCGAAAGCGGCTGCAAACCCCGCGATCAATGGCTGATCGGCACCGAACACGAAAAGTTCGCCTATCGCTTGGACGATTTGCGCCCGTTGGACTACGAAGGCCCGCAAGGCATCAAGCTTCTGTTGGAAAAGCTCCAGCGCTTCGGCTGGGATCCCGTCACAGAAGACGGCAACATGATCGCGTTAAAACAAACGGACGGCTCGTCCGTGACGTTGGAACCTGCGGGGCAGGTGGAACTGTCCGGCGCGCCGCTCGACACCATCCACGACACCTGCAAAGAAGTCGGCACACACCTGCAACAGGTCAAAGCGATTGCTGCCGAAATGGGCATCGCGTTTTTAGGCATTGGCTATCAGCCCAAATGGCCGCGCGACACCATGCCGTGGATGCCTAAAAACCGCTACGCCATCATGCAGGACTACATGCCGAAAAAAGGCTCGCTAGGCCTGGATATGATGCAGTCCACGTGCACCGTGCAGGTGAACTTGGATTTCGACAGCGAAGCCACCATGGTCAAAATGTTCCGCCTATCTTTGGCGCTGCAACCGATTGCTACGGCCTTGTTCGCGAACTCACCGTTCAAAGAGGGTGTGCCCAGCGGGTATTTGAGCTATCGCAGCCACATCTGGACCGACACCGACCCCGACCGCACCGGCAGCTTGCCGTTTGTGTTCGAAGACGGCTTCGGGTTTGAACGCTATGCCGATTACATGCTCGACGTGCCCATGTACTTTGTCTATCGCGACGGCAAATACATTGATGCCTCCGGCCAATCGTTCCGCGACTTCCTCGCCGGAAAGCTCCCGGCACTTCCTGGCGAATATCCCACCGAAAAAGATTGGGAAGACCACCTGACCACGGCATTCCCCGAAGTGCGTTTGAAAAAGTACATGGAGATGCGCGGTGCGGACGGCGGCCCATGGAGCCGTATTTGCGCCCTGCCCGCCCTTTGGGTGGGCTTGCTCTACGACCAAGACGCTATGGATCACGCCTGGTCCATCGTCAAAGAATGGTCGGCCGAGGAAATCGCCCAGCTGCGCGAAGACGTCCCGCGCTTAGCTCTCAACACCCCGTTCCGCGACACCAATGTCGGCGACATTGCCATGGACGTGTTGGAGTGCGCCCACGAAGGCCTGGTGCGCCGCGAACGCTTGGACGGTGTGGGCTTGGACGAAAGCCGCTTCTTAAAACCCTTGTTCCAAATCGCCGAGGGCGGCCTGACCCCTGCCGAAGATTTGCTGTTCGCCTACGAACGGCGCTGGAAAGGCGTGGTTGATCCGGTATTTAAAGAATACGCCTATTGATTGAGCCTAATTTTACATATGCATAATCTTTATTGCCCGGGCGTTTCGGGATGTGTACGATTCTGAGAAGAGGGGTCGAAAACTGAAGGCTATGGGGGGCTTCCCTAATCATGAGCGACGGCAAGATTGCCCTTGCTGAAATTGAACAGGCTCTGCACAACGGCGAGTTTTGTTTTCATTTCCAGCCCAAAATTTCCTTTCAAAGCGGTGCTATCATCGGCGGGGAAGCGCTTTTGCGTTGGCAAAAAGAAGACGGCCAACTGATCCCGCCCGGCCTGTTTTTACCCCAAGCCGAAGAAAGCGGTTTTATCACCGACATCACCGCCGTCATGGTGACCGAACTGGTCCAAGACATTGCACGCTTGCGCGTGACCAAGCCTGACATTCAAATCGCGTACAACGTCTCTGCCCAAGATTTGCACTCCCCGTATCTGGTGAAAATGCTGCGAAGCTTCATCGGCAACCAAGTCATAAACCCCGGCAACATCCAAATCGAAATCACGGAAACCGCCGTGGTTGACCAGTCGTCGCGCATCCACAACACCCTGTTGGATTTGGTGGCACTGGGCATTGAGATTGTGATGGACGATTTCGGCACCGGGTATTCGTCCTTGGATTTGCTGAGCCAGTTGCCGTTCTCTGCACTTAAACTCGATCAAGGCGTTGTCGGACGCATGACCGAAGACGCCAAGAACACCCACATTGTGCGCTCCAGCCTGTTGATGGCGCGCGAAATGTCCATCAAGACCATTGCCGAAGGTGTCGAAACCGAAGGTGTGTATACCTTCTTGCTGGCTTCGGGCTGTGTCGAGGCCCAAGGTTTTTGGATGAGCCGACCACTGCCCATCGAAGCCTTTATGCAAATCTTAAAAGACCAGCCCAAGTGGCCGTCTTCCCAAATGGGTTTTTTGTACAACGCTTGGGTCAACCACTTGTCCTATCGGCGCAAAGTGTTGGACACGGTCTATACCATGACCATGACGAAACCCGACGAGTGGGCCAAACTGCCTTTGCTGGATTTACGCCACAACCCGGCGTACTGCCGTTTGGGTCAATGGTCCAGGGATGTGAAACGATCGGGCTCGACCAACACGGTGTACGAAAAACTCGAACAGCTTCACCGCGACATGCACGCGGCGGGCGACACCTTGATCAAAACCGTGCAGGCCCAGCCGGGCAACAATGCCGTGATCAAAGCCACGGACGATTTTTTACGCCTGTCGGAACTGGTGGACAAAGAAGTGACGTCCATCGTCTCCATCTCCTTTGCAGACGGCCTGCATGCGCGCAATCCCGAAGACCTGATCGATAAGTTGGAAGGGGCGTAGCCCTTAATCGCTTTCTGCACGGATTAAGCCGACTTCACGCCACCAACGCACACACTGTCCGATCCAGCGACACAGCGGCACTCCCAAATTCATCAACGCTCTGCCACGAACCGTCCCGATGGAGTTGAGCCCTTCGCGTCCCGCCATCTCTTCAGCCCAGGCTTTGGCAAAGCCGTGATAAATGATCAGTGTCAAAAAATCGGACCGGCGCATGACCTTCACCAAGGGTTTTGCCCAGAAATGATAACCCACGATCACATCCGGATCGTGGAACGCCAACCGCACGCCGAACCGACTGTCGGCATTATAGATAGCATCGGATAACAGCCCCCGGCGGTGAAGCTCGGTGCAGATGACCGTGCCGCCAGCATCACCGGCACCATTTCCCTTTTCATCCAGAGAATAAGTGCCATCCTTGTTCGTTGCTCTATTGGTCTGGTTTGGGTTTGCCTTCTGATTCCCCACACCCACAAGATTTCCGCGGCCATCAAATTTACCATTACCTGTCGTACTGGCGTTTTGTGCACGCGCCTGCCCACGTGCGTTTGCGCGGGCGCCGTCAATCGCCATGTGATCTTCCGTGTTACCCCAGGTTTTTTCTTCGTTTGCCGAAACCTTGCGCCCACCCCTATTGATAACGTTGCCGCCTTCGTCATGAATATAACCATTCATGTCCAATGTACGTTGTTGCGATTTGGAGAATTGCGTAATGATCATCTCACGTTCTTGCTGCTCCGCAACAGTGCCTGCTTTGCCCGGCTTTGTGTCTGGATAGCCGTAAACATATTGCTCTTCCCCTCTGCCAAAGACGATTTCATTGAGCGGTTCTGCCTTAAGGGTTGCCACTTCCCGCACACCATTCAACGCAGGTAGCCCTGCGCCAACCGCAGAAGCTCCAGTTCGTGCTTTCCCCCCAGAGGAACGCGCAGCGGCGTCGGCTTTCATCAAGTCGTCCTGTTTTCTGGAAAGCCCCGTTTCCTTTTGCTCGTGCGCCCAAGACTCCATTGGACTTGGCACCTTCGATGGTGTGTTGGAAACATTTGGCGCAGATTTTTTCGCGGCCGTTGCGTTGTCGTTGACCTTGACTGATGCAAACGGCTTTCCTGCCCCAAGGTTGCGGGAGAACTTGTTCACCTCTTTCATATAACGGTTGGCCGCTTGCATTGGGTCTTCCCCCATTTTCATTTTCAAGCTGGGGCCAAAGGTGGATTTCTTTGATTTTTGCGGTTTCGCAGGCTTGGTCTGCGGGGCCTTTACCTCAGCGCGAAAGCTGTCGAGGTAAGCATTAATGCTGGCCTGGCTGTAAAGATTGTCGACTTCCGTATATTCTTGAGACGGATAGCCCGCATCCACGGCCTTATCCAATAGACCATGCGAACGCGATGACGGCGTGGAAGACGCCGGGGCTTTGTCGGGCGTGTCGTACACCTTCAACGATTGTCCCGCCTGAACATAGTTGGGGTTTGAGACGGTATCTTTGTTGAGTGCAAAGACTTCCTGCCAAGACATGCCGTGGCGTTCGGCAAAACCGATGAGGTGTTTGTCTTCGCGGGTGATGACGTCGGTTTTGTAGCTGGGAGGTGCAGCAGGGGTGCCGACTGGTGCAAAGGTCGTCGGGGCCGGTGGATTGATCGAAATACCGGGGACAGGTCCACCGCTGGATTTTTGAGACCCTTTGGCGTTCAAATCAAACTCAGCGGCCCAAGTGCGGTCTTTTTCGACTTCTTCTGTCGTTCTGAGTAAGTCCACCAGAGGCGTTGAGCTTTTCAGCCCCCTCCATGTTCCATGTCTGTAGTCTTTCCGCTGTTGGGATGTTGGATAAGAAGGACCTTCTTCCAGAGCAGAATACAAGTCTTCAATATCAACCTCAGAAAACTCACTGTAATAATTCTCAACACTTGGCAATTGAGAATTTACAGCGTGTACCCCACCAACAACCCCCAGAACAGGTTGTCCGGTCGAAAGCATTTGATTTTGAGCTGCCAAACCAGCATCAACAACTTCTGGGGCCATATCCTGAAATTCCAAAGAACTGCGAAGTTGGCCTGAAGAAATCTGTGTTGCCGCCATACCTTGTTGAAGGCTTGATGCGAGCTCAAAAGGTCTGTCTGGGCTCGGCGTGTTGTCAATTACACTGTTCATCAACGCCTTCGTTTCACGGTTATCTTTAAAACGTGAAGATAAGGCGAAAAAATGATTTCGTTCGTCCAGATTCAGTTTTGTTTGTTGAATGTCAGCTATTCCCGGGTAGCCATTAAGTTCTGTTTTCCCTATGGCCTTCACGACCCCTTCTTCTGCCGTTTCCAAAAGATTGTCTTTCTGTCTTGATTTTAGGATATTATTCACAATACCAGTCAAGCCTTTTTTTGCTGAGTTTCCAGCCATATCATCACCTATTATTTCGAGTTGTTAGGAATAGTGTTTTTTAAGTCGCGTCAGTCTGCATTGAAGATATGCAGGGAATTCGATCACTTGATTGAACGACCACAGTGTATATGCAACAGCACATTCCCTGTGATCATCGAGTGTGTGTTTCAAGCAAACCGAATTGAAATCATTGTTGTTGATGCAGACTGCGGCTGCTTGCCCAGCATACGTCGCAGGATTTCGAAACCACGTACTAAACAAGTCGTATGCAACCCTAAACTGGGCTTTTTGCTCTTCTTGCGTCAGGTGATATTCAATGATGCGAATTGTTCGATCATCAACGGCCTCACCCAAAAACGCTGCCATATAACGATACTGCTGCGCCAATCGATAGTTTTTCTCTGTCCCCATACCCCAGGCAAACGCGATGGACAAAGCAAGGTATCCCCGAGGATTCCCTCCGCCTCGCACTCGCATCAAATCATGAATTCGATATTCTGAAGGCTGTAAAGCCCAGCTCTTTGATGAGTAATAATTGGCAGCATAAAAGTCCCGATTTTCGCCCGTTGCCTTTCGATACCACTCTAAGGCCACATTTGTCTCACGCTTCAAACGCGCCCACTCTCCAAGTTCGTTTTGGGCATACGGATGGCCGTTCTCCGCGGCAATGCGCATGCTGCGTTTCCAATCATCAATTTTTATGATGCTTGGGTCATCCGTGTAAAAATCGACGGAGTCTGGATCGTTTGTCAAAGCCAGCATCAAATGTGCAAATGCATCATTTTGGGACAGCGCTTTCTCCATCCAGGATTTCGCCTGCACCTCATCTACAGGCACACCCCATTCACCCTCAGCCAACACATACGCCAAAAACCCCTGCGCCTGGGCGTTGCCGCTTTCGGCCAGTTGCACCAGCAGTTCATAAGCCTTGTCGAACTCCCCCGCATTCGCCGCGCGTTCCACGTCTGCCTTGGTCACAGGCACATCGCCAGCCCAAGCCGCAGACCCGGCAAGGGGAGCCGTGAACAAAACCAAGCCCACGGCCATCGTTTTCAAAATTGTCTTCAACTGAACCATTTGGCAAAAGCCCTTGTGATACAAAACGCCATCGTCGCAAGAAAAATAACATGGCCACTCTGGGTTGTCAAGGATTATTTACCTATCATGCCGGTGAAGAACTGGATCACCCGAGCATAACGGGTGCCAATAGGCTGGAGATATTATGCCTTGTCCGTTCGTTTGGCGCTGAGCTTTAAGCCGCCGTGCCGCCGACCGTGAGGTTTTCGATGCGCATGGTGGGTTGGCCGACGCCGACGGGGACACTTTGGCCGTCCTTGCCGCACATGCCGATGCCGGTGTCCAACTTGCTGTCGTTGCCGATCATGGAAATGCGTTTTAAGTCTTCCGGCCCGCTGCCGATCAATGTGGCACCTTTGACCGGAGCCGTGACTTTGCCGTCTTCGACCATATAAGCTTCGGTGCAGCTGAACACGTATTTGCCGGACGTGATGTCCACTTGGCCGCCGCCGAAGTTGACAGCATAAAGACCGTTCTTCACGGACGCCAAAATTTCGTGCGGGTCCTTGTCGCCGTCGAGCATGTATGTGTTAGTCATGCGCGGCACAGGTGCGTGAGCATAGCTTTGACGCCGTCCATTGCCCGTCGAACTTTCGCCCATCAGGCGCGCGTTCATGCGGTCTTGCATGAAGCCTTTCAAGATGCCGTCTTCGATCAGCACCGTGTTGTTCGTCGGCGTGCCTTCATCGTCAATGGTGAGCGAGCCGCGACGCCCTTCGATGGTGCCATTGTCGACCACCGTGACGCCTTTGGACGCCACGCGTTCGCCCAGCAAGCCTGAAAAGGCCGACGTCTTTTTGCGGTTGAAGTCGCCTTCTAAGCCATGGCCCACCGCTTCGTGCAACAACACGCCCGGCCAGCCCGGCCCCAACACCACGGTCATTTCACCAGCCGGTGCGGGTACACTATCTAAGTTCACAATGGCTTGGCGCAGCGCTTCGTCGGCGATGTGTTGCCATTGTTCAGGGGTGACCCAGTTGTCGTATTCGGCCCGACCACCCGCGCCGTACGATCCACTTTCCATGCGCCCGCTTTGTTCCACCACGACGGAGATATTGATGCGCACCAGTGGCCGCACGTCGGACGCCACCGCGCCGCCGGGGCGCACGACTTCAATGGCCTGCCAGTTTCCCGCAAGCGAGACGGAGACTTGTTTCACCCGTTCGTCCTTGCCCCGCACATAGGCGTCGATTTCGCTGAGCAGCTTGACCTTCACGTCAAACGCCATGGCGTTCAGCGGGTTGACGTCGCCATAAAGTTTCACGTTGGTTCCTTGGGGCGGTTCGGCTAGGGTGCCGCCTTGGCCCTTACAGACCGACTGAACCGTTTGGCCTGCACGTTTGATGGCGTCTTCTGACAGCTCCGTCGCGTGCGCATAGCCAGCCGTTTCGCCGGAAACCGCACGCAGCCCAAAACCTTGCGCCGTGTCGAAGTTCGCAGACTTCAGCTGCCCGTCGTCAAACAATAGGCTTTCGGACTGGCGGTATTCCAAATACAGCTCACCGTCGTCGGCTTGCCCCAGTGCGTCCCCCACAATCGAGCACACCCGGTCGCGGTCCATTCCGGTGCGTTCGAAAAACAAGTTGGTCGTGGTGGCGGTAAAGGACATGTGGGGCTCTCCAGTTTTTTTCTGTCTTCTCGTATGCCAGAGGGTTTTGTGCGCTGCAAGTTATATGGGCGCTGGAACGATAATCGCCACCCCTATTCCCTACCAATCCGGTGTAAATCCAGGCAGACCCCCCTTGACGAACCGCTGAACTTTGGGCATTTATGGCCTCTGAAACGTGGTGATTTGGCCGATCGGCTTGCGGCCACGAAAAACAATCCGCTAAAAGATCGAAGTAATGGGATTGCAAACGTTAGCCCTGGCCTTCGGTCCGGGCTATTTTTGTTTGCAAAGGAACAGTTTGATGAGCACCGACAAGACCAAAACCGACACCTCTTCGTGGCGTCCCGCCACCCGCCAAGTGCGCGGTGGCATTGATCGCACGCCGTTTGGTGAAACGTCCGAAGCTTTGTTCATGACCTCGGGCTTCGTTTACGACAGTGCAGAGCAGGCTGAACGATCCTTCACGGGTGATGAAGACCATTACGTCTATTCCCGTTACGCCAACCCGACCCTAACCATTTTCGAAGACCGCTTGGCTGCCATCGAAGGCGCGAAGTACTGCAAAGGCACCGCCAGCGGCATGGCTGCGGTGTTCGGCGCGCTGGCTCCGCACCTGAAGGCCGGGGACCGCATCGTTGCCGCCCAAGCTTTGTTCGGCGCGTGCTATCACGTCATCGCCAACATCTTGCCCCAATGGGACATCCAGGCTGAATTCGTAGACGGCACGGACTTAGACGCCTGGGCCAAGGCGCTCAGCACACCGGCTCAAGCCGTGTTCTTGGAAACGCCGTCCAACCCGGCGCTGTCCATCATCGATATCGCCGCCGTGTCCGAGCTGGCCCACAAAGCCGGTGCTTTGGTGGTGGTGGACAACGCCTTTGCCTCGACCGTGTTGCAACACCCCTTGGAATTGGGTGCGGACGTGGTGACCTATTCCGCCACCAAACACATTGACGGCCAAGGACGCTCCTTAGGCGGTGCGATTTTGTCCAACAACGAAGATTACCTAGAAAACACCGTCGCCCCATTTTTGCGCCAAACCGGACCGGCCCTCAGCCCTTTTAACGCCTGGGTCCTGATCAAAGGCATGGAAACGTTGGAACTACGCGTTTCGCGCCAGTGTGAAAACGCTTTGGCGGTGGCCGAGTTCCTCGCCACCCAAGACGCCATCGAAGAAGTGATCTATCCGGGACTGGCTTCTCATCCACAGCACGAGTTGGCCCTGAAGCAAATGTCCGGCAAAGGCGGCACCATCGTGGCCTTCCATGTCAAAGGCGGCAAAGAAGAAGCGTTTAAGCTGATGAACGCCCTGGAAATCATCGATATTTCCAACAATCTGGGCGACGTCAAAAGCTTGATCACCCACCCGGCGACAACCACGCACCAGAAAATGAGCGCCCAAGAACAGCTCGCGGCCGGCATTCGCCCCGGTACCGTGAGATTGTCCGTTGGCATCGAAGATAAGCTAGACTTAATCCAGGATTTAGCCAGCTCTTTAGAATAAATCTAAAATTTATAAAATATACACAAAAATAACCCTTTTAGATGACCTTAAGGTATAGCAGAATACCCTTGGGAGCCAGGTGCCTACCTGAGGGGTTACATCCAAGTGGACGAACATCGAGATAAAGCAAATAAAGATGCTGAAAAACATCCATCGCATATTGTGTGCATGGGTGCATCCGCTGGCGGACTAGAAGCCATTCAAGCCTTTTTCAAGACACTCCCGGCTCAAACCGGGCTGTCTTTCGTGATCGTTCAGCACCTTTCCCCGGACTATAAAAGCTTGATGGATGAGCTGATCGCCAAGATCACGCCGATCCCCGTGCGCATTGCCGAAGACGGCGCACTTGTGGAACGCGACACCATCTATTTGATCCCGCCCAAAAAGAACATGCGGATCGAAGAAGGTTGCCTGTCTTTGATGGATCAAAACCGCAATCAACAAACCGTCAACCTGCCCATCGATATTTTCTTGGCATCCTTGGCCCAAGACTCAAAAAGCCAGTCCATCGCCATGATCCTATCGGGAACGGGTTCCGACGGCACCCGCGGGTCACGCGCCATCAAAGAAGCCGGCGGCATGGTTATGGTGCAAGAACCCGGCAACGCCAAATTCGACGGCATGCCGAAAAACGCCATTTCGGGCGGCTTCCCGGATTTTATCCTGCCCATCGAAAACATGGCGCATCAGTTGATGTCCTATGTCAAACACCCCAACACCACGCTGAAAACCAAAAGCGGGGCGTTGTTGGAAGAAAAAACCGGCATCACACGCTTGTTCTCTTTGCTGCGTGAAAAAAGTAAAATCGACTTTACCTATTACAAGCCCAACACGGTGTCCCGCCGCATCGCCCGGCGCATGACGGTCAACCAGTTGGAAGACTTGAACGACTACATCACCTTGGTTGAGCGCAATTCGTCCGAGCTCAATACCCTGTTCCGCGAACTGTTGATCGGCGTCACGAGCTTTTTCCGCGATCCGGAATTGTTTGCCATGCTGGAAAGCAAATGGCTGCCCGAAGCGCTGGAGAAGGCAAAGGGGCGCGAATTCCGCATCTGGATTTCCGGTGTCTCTACGGGTGAGGAAGCCTACAGCTTTGCCATCTTGTGTAACGAGATCGTCGAAAAATTCGACCAACCCGTCGACATCAAAATCTTCGCCACCGACATTGACCAAGATGCCATTTTCTTTGCCAGCAACGGCATCTATCCCGAAAGCATCACCGCCGACGTTCCGTCCCATTTGCTGAACAAATACTTCTTCCGCCATGCGGAAAGTTTCAAGGTCTCCCGCGCGCTGCGCGAAATGGTGGTGTTCGCCAAACACGATTTGATCAAAGACCCCGCCTTTACCAACATCGACTTGGTGAGCTGTCGCAACGTCTTGATCTATTTCCAACAGCCCTTGCAGCAAAAGGTTGTCGATACGTTCAACTTCTCCCTGCGTCCCGAAGCCATATTGGTCCTAGGCCCCAGCGAAACCACAGGCACGGCAGAAAAACTGTTTGCCTGTTTGGACAACCGCTGGAAAGTGTTCCGTTCGCGTGGACAGAAGTCGGCATCTCCCAATACGGGCGCTTTTTCCGGCGGGCGCATGAGCCTCACCAATGGTTTTTTGGGTCGCCAAACGGCTCATGCCACGGTTGAAGAAGACCGCGTGCTGGCGCGTTTGATGGATGTGGTCGGCACAGACTATCTGCCGTTTTCCATGATTGTGAACGAGTCTAACGAACTGATTTATGTGTTCGGAGAATCGTCCAGCTACCTCAATCCGCCCACAGGACGGGTCATCAACGACGTCTCGAAAAGCGTTATCCGCGATCTCGCCATTCCTTTGGCAACGGGCTTGACCAAGGTCTTCAACTCGCGTTCCGAACAGACGTTTTCCAACATCGTGATCAAGTCCGGACCGGGCGAGCGCGTTTCGGTCAACATGAGGATCAAGCCCCTGCCCGACCAAAAGGGCAAAGAACAGCTGGCGGCAGTCTTCATCGAAAGCACAGCTCTCAAGCCCGCCGAGCCGGGCAAGGAAATCGACACCACGACCTATGACGCCAGTCAGGAATCGCAACAACGCATCACGGATCTGGAACAAGAGCTTCAGTTCACCCGCGAAAACCTGCAGGCCACCATCGAAGAGCTGGAAACGTCCAACGAAGAATTGCAGGCCACCAACGAAGAACTTCTGGCCAGCAACGAAGAGCTTCAAAGCACCAACGAAGAATTGCAATCGGTGAACGAAGAGCTGTTCACCGTCAACGCCGAACACCAAAGTAAGATCATGGAGCTCACCGAGCTCAACAACGATCTGCACAACTTCATGAATTCTGGCAACGTCATCACCTTGTTCTTAGACGAACAGCTGAACGTACGCCGCTTCACGGATAATGCTTTGAAAGTCTGGAGTCTAACTGAACACGACGTCGGACGTCCCTTCGATCACTTGGCGCAGAATTTATCAGGCGCGAACTTGGTCGATTTGGTCGAACGCGCCAACCGCACGGGCGAAACCATCAATCAAGAAGTTCACACCGCACACGACAGTGAAATCTATCTGCTGACGCTTCAGCCCTATGTGGTTTCTGAATCAACCCGCACAGGCGTGGTCATGAGCTTGAGCAACATCACGGCACTGAAACAAGCCCAAGACAACGAACAACGCGCACTGGAACGCGCCAAGGAAGAGGCTGAAAAATCCAACGACGCCAAGTCGAACTTCCTCGCCGCCATGAGCCACGATTTGCGCACACCACTAAACGCCGTGATCGGTTATTCGGAATCCATCCTTCACGAAGTCTTCGGACCCATGGAGCATGAAAAATACGGCGATTATATCCGCATCATCCACAACAGCGGCTATCTGCTGCTGAGCTTGGTCAACGATATTTTGGACATCTCCAAAATCGAAGCGGGCGAATACGCCATCACGCGCTCACCGTGCAATATGGGCGAATTGGTCGAACAAAGTGCGACGCTGATCCAGCCCAATGCCAAAGAAAAGAAAATCGACGTTAAATTCGAAATTCCGGGCGATCTTCCGCCGTTCGATGTCGACGCGCGTGCCTTGACCCAGGTGTTCAACAACCTGTTTAACAACGCTGTGAAATACACCGGCATCGAAGGCACCATCACCGCGAAGGTCTACCAACAAGGCGAGGCCGCCGTTGTCGAAATCATCGATACCGGCATCGGCATGGACGAAGACCAGCTGCGCTCCGCGTTCGAACCCTTCCGCAATTCCACCGCAGCTGTCGCTTCGACGGAAAAAGGCACGGGGTTAGGGCTGTATCTCTGCAAGCGCCTAATGGACATGCATGGTGGAACCATCGAATTGACCAGCACGCCCAACAACGGCTTGACCGCGACTTTGCACTTTCCCCAAAATATCGTAACATAAGATTGGGCAGCACAGTCAGGGAGAGAGCGTTTGACACAGGCAAAAATTCCACCGGTTGCATTTACGGTTGACGCCGACAACATCATCATTGACGTCAACGATCAATGGGACCTGTTCGCCATCGAAAATGACGCGGACGGGTTGGTGCACGCACACGTCATCGGACAGCCCTTGTTAAAGTACGTCACAGGCGATTCCACCCGTATGTTTGTTGAAGTCATGCTTCAAGGTGCGCGTGTGCGCAACACCATTATCTCCAAGCCCTATCGCTGCGATTCACCGGATTTGAAGCGCGCGCTTGAAATGCGCATCATTCCGTTGGACAACCACGAGGTTCGGCTGGAAAATCACATCGTTTCGCTGCAAACCGTGGCCCAGCCCGTGCATTTCATCGGGCACGCCACCCCATCCAGTGACCGAGTCAAGCGCTGTTCCATGTGCAACAAGGTCGAACTAGACCAGGAATGGCGTGACCCTCTTGACGGCTCGGTTGCCCAAAGCTTCCTCGATCCCAGTTCGGTCAAAGTCTATTACGGTGTCTGTGATCCTTGCCAAGGCATGGGCTCGCATTAGAACTTTATTCGCTCAAGCCCTTGGCTAAAGCCCCGATATCCCCTACATACGTTGAGTAATCATTCCAACGCGTGGGGACATTATGTCGTCTGACATCGAAGATAAGCTCAATCTGCTTCAAGACTTGATCCAACAGGCCAAATCCAAAGGCGCAGACGCCGCGGACGCTCTGTTTGCCGAAGGTACCTCCCTGTCACTATCGTGCCGTAAGGGTGAGGTCGAACAGCTGGAACGGTCCGAAGCGCAAGACCTGGGCCTGCGCGTCTTTGTCGGCAAATCGGCGGCCATCGTTTCCAGCTCCGATACGGACAAGGCAGCCCTGGACGAACTGGTGGAACGCGCCGTTGCCATGGCGAAAACCGTGCCCGAAGACCCGTTTGCGGGCTTGGCCGATCCCGACCAACTGGCCACCGAATTCACCGACTTCGACATGTATGACGCCACCGAATTCAGCGCAGAACAACTCACCGCCTTCGCCCAAGAAGCCGAAGACGCCGGACTGGCCGTGAATGGCGTGACCAACACCGAAGGTGCCACCGCAGGCTTTAGCCAGTCCGCCATTGCGTTTGCAGCCTCCAACGGCTTTGCCCACACCTATCAGCGCTCACGCCACTCCTTGAGCGCGTCCATGCTGGCCGGTGAAGGCACGGGGATGGAGCGCGATTACGACTACACCGGCGCCGTTTGGGCCGAAGACCTGCAAAACCCCGATATAATCGGCCGCACAGCGGGTGAGCGCGCGGTCCAGCGCCTCAACCCCAAAAAAGCCGAGACCCAACAAGTCCCCATCGTCTACGACAACCGCGCAGCACGGTCCTTAGTTGGGCACCTGTCCAGCGCCATCAATGGCTCAAGCATCTCGCGCGGCACCTCGTTTTTGAAAGACAGCATGGGCAAACAGCTGTTTGCCGACGCCATCAACATCGTTGACGACCCGCACCGCAAACGCGGGCTGCGCTCCTCTGCCTTTGACGACGAAGGTTTGGCGACCCAGGCGCGCAACGTCATTGACCAAGGCCAACTCACGACGTGGTTCTTGGATTTACGCTCGGCCCGCCAACTGGGGCTACAGTCTACCGGCCATGCCAGCCGCGGCGTGTCCAGCCCGCCGTCACCTGGGGCATCGAACCTCTATCTGGAAGCCGGCGACGTTTCTGTTGAAGATCTGATCAAAGACATCAAACAAGGCCTTCTGGTCACAGAGCTGATCGGTATGGGCGTGAACATGGTCACTGGCGACTATTCACGCGGGGCCAGCGGTTTTTGGATTGAAAACGGCGAAATCGCGTACCCGGTCAGCGAAGTCACCATTGCCGGACACTTGAGCGAAATGTTTAAGGAATTGACCCCGGCCAACGACCTGGAATTCCTCTACGGCGTTGATTCTCCTAGCGTTCGCATCGATGGCATGACGCTAGCGGGGGCCTAAGGCCCTGTGCTATTGTCTGGGCAGTTTCTTGAGCTGAAGTTTAGGGTCAAAGCGTGACGCACATTTCCACCACCAAATTGATGGGCCGTTTGTGGCGTGAGCACATCCGCACCTATGCGGGTTGGTTGATTCTGGCTGTGACTTTCATGGCCGTCGTCGCCGCCTGCACGACGTTTAGCGCGTATCTCATGAAACCCATCGTCAACGACATCTTCGTCAACCGCGACGAAGATATGCTGTGGCTGATCGGTGGATCGGTCTTCATCGTCTTCATCGTCAAAGGCATCGCGACGTACGCGCAACAGGTGCTCATGTCCAAGGTCGGCATGCGCATTGTCGCGGACTTGCAAAACCGCCTGTATCGTCACTTGACCGACCTGGACATCAGCTTTTTTCACGCCAACGCCACCGGCACATTGGTGTCGCGCTTTACCGTCGACATCACGTCTATGCGCGTCGCCGTGTCACATGCCATTACCGTGTTTGGCAAAGACATGCTGTCGCTCATCGGTTTGGTCGGCAACATGTTCTGGCAGGACTGGCAGCTGGCCTTGATCGCCATTTTCGTTTTTCCCGTCGCCATTTCGCCCATCGCAAAAATCGGGCGGCGCATGCGCAAAGTCACGGTGAACTCGCAAGTCGAAACCGGGCAGTTGATGACAACCTTGGAACAAACCTTCCAAGGCATCCGCATGGTCAAAGCCTATTCCATGGAAGGCTATGAGCGTGGCCGCGTCGACACCTTGGTCGAAAAACTCTTTGGGCTGAGCTACAAAGGTGCGCGCACCCGTGCGCTGTCCAGCCCTATTATGGAAACCTTGGGCGGCGTCGCCATCGGCATCATCATTATCTATGGCGGCTTTCGTGTCATTCAAGACGCCACGGACCCCGGCAGCTTTTTCTCTTTCATCACGGCACTGCTTTTGGCTTATGAGCCGATGAAGCGTTTGGCGAATTTAAACGCCACCGTGCAAGAAGGCTTAGCAGGCGCGCAACGCACCTACAAAGTCTTGGATCACGTCAGCCGCATCCAAGAAACCGAAGGGGCGGCCACCTTGAACGTCAGCGGTGGTAAAATCCAACTGGAAAACGTGTCGTTCAGCTATCCCAAATCCGACGAAGACGGCTTTCACGAAACGGCTTTGGACAACATCAACATCACCATTCCCGCTGGCAAGACCGTGGCCTTGGTGGGCACGTCCGGTGCGGGCAAATCCACCATCATGAACTTGGTGCCGCGCTTTTACGATGTCACCGACGGCAAGGTTTTGATCGACGACCAAAACATTCGCGACGTCACCTTCGAAAGCCTGCGCAACGCCATTGCCCTGGTCAGCCAAGAAGTCACCCTGTTCGATGACACCGTGCGCGCCAACATCGGCTATGGGCGTAAAGGTGCCAGTTTCGAAGATATCCAAGACGCCGCCCGCCACGCAGCCGCCCACGACTTTATCCAAGAGCTGCCCGAAGGCTACGACACCATGGTCGGTGAGCACGGCGTGCGTCTGTCCGGCGGTCAACGTCAACGCTTGGCTATCGCGCGCGCCATGTTGAAAAACGCACCTATTCTACTGTTGGACGAAGCCACATCTGCGCTGGATACGGAATCGGAACGCCACGTGCAAACGGCCCTGGAAGAACTGATGGCCAACCGCACCACTTTGGTCATTGCCCACCGCCTGTCCACCGTTGTGGATGCAGACTTGATCATCGTCTTGAGCCAAGGCCGTGTGGTCGAACAAGGCTCCCACGACGAACTGCTGGAAAAAGGCGGCCAGTACGCCAACCTCTACCAACTGCAATTCGCTGAAGACGCCACTGAACAAGCTCTCGAGATTTAAATCGGAGTTCACCTGTGAAGCTCTACAAACGCATCTTTGAAAAACCCTGGGCTCAGAGCGCTATTTCCGCTCTGGCAGCGGGCTATATGCGTTTTGTGCGCCTCACAAGCAAATGGGAACACCGTGGGCTGGAGAACGTCGAAGGTCTTGTGGAAAACGAAACGCCGATGCTCATCAGCTTTTGGCACGGGCGTTTGATCCCAAGCCTGTTTGGCTGGCCCTATGCATCGACACTGCACATTTTGTCCACCCCGCATCGCGACGGCCAAATCGCGGCCAAGGCGTACAACCGTTTTGGCATCAAGACCATTTGGGGCTCGACCAAAAAAGGCGGCACCGAAGCGGTGCGCAACATCATCAAGGTCCTAAAATCCGGCGGTGTGGTGGCGCTGACCCCCGACGGCCCCAAAGGCCCCCGCCAACGTATGCAGCAAAGCTCCGTAGACATTGCGCGCATGACCGGGGCGAAGCTGGTGCCCTTCGGCATTTCCGCAACCAAACTGAAATGGCGCAACAGTTGGGACTGCATGGTGATCCCTAAACCGTTTTCGCACTACATCATTATTTTTGGCGAACCGATGGAAATCCCGCGCAAAGCCAGCAAGGAAGAGTACGAAACACTGCGCCAAGAGTTTGAAAACCGCATGAACGCGCTGCAACTCGAAGTCGACGAAGCCTGCAACCAACCCAGCCCCGAACCTGCGCCTGTGAAATCGGAGACAGCGTCATGAAGCTTTCGCTGTATCGCATGGCGACGACGCTGGGCGGGCCATTGATCCGTCTGTATCTCAACAAGCGACTGAAACGCGGCAAAGAAGATGCGGCGCGCTTTGAGGAACGCTTAGGCATCGCATCCCTGCCCCGCCCCGATGGTCGCTTGGTATGGATCCATGCGGCAAGTGTGGGCGAAAGCTTATCGGTTCTGACGTTCATTGACCGGGTGCAAAAAGACTACCCCGACACCTCCATTTTGGTGACCACCGGGACCCTGACGTCTGCGCGCTTGATGGCTAAACGTCTTCCCCAAGGGGCGGTTCATCAGTATGTCCCCGCTGATTGCGTGAGCTACGTTCGACGGTTCTTAGAACACTGGAAACCCGATTTGGCGTTTTGGGTCGAAAGCGAATTTTGGCCCAACATGGTCATAGAAACCCGGGCGCGGGCCGTGCCCATGGTGGTGCTGAACGGACGCATGTCGCAAAGCTCTTATGAAGGGTGGCGTAAAAGCCGGGCGATGATCGGGCGCATTTTATCTGCGTTTCCTCTGGTCCTCGCCCAAAGCGATACGGACGGCTTGCGTTTCCAAGACCTAGGCGCCAAGGCCGTCGACGTTCCCGGCAACTTAAAATATGCCTCGGCTCCGCTGCCTTATGACGAAGCCGAGCTGACAAAGCTAAAATCCACCATCGGTGAACGGCCCGTTTGGCTTGCGTCTTCGACCCACCCTGGTGAAGAAACCATCGCAGGCCGCGCTCACAAGACGCTCCGGGACAAACTCGACAATCCGCTGACCATCATTGTGCCGCGTCACCCCGAACGGGGAAGTGAAATTGCAGACGACCTGAAAGCGTCAGGCTTAAACGTCGCTCTACGCTCAATCGGCGATGACCTTTCTGATCAAACAGATGTCTATATCGCCGACACCTTGGGCGAGCTGGGCATATTTTATCGCTTGTGCTCGGTCGTGTTTATCGGCAAAACCCTTGCAGGATCGGGTGGGCAAAACCCCATCGAGCCCGCGCAACTGGGCTGCGCCTTGATTTTTGGACCGGACATGAGCAACTTTGAAGATGCCTCCGCCCTGCTGTCCGATGCAGGGGGCGCGCACTGGGTCGCCAACGAAGGCGAGCTCACAAACACCTTAGAGGACTTAATGACCAACGAACAGAACCGCACCAACGCGGCCCAACAGGCTCAAGACGCCATAGCCTCCGAAGCCCAAGTTCTAGAACGCGTGATGACAACTCTGACCCCCTATTTAAAGGGAGATCACGATGCGCGGATTTGACTTTTGGGATCGTAAATCCAACGGTCTGCTGCCGAGCTTGCTGCGCCCCATCGGCTGTGCGGTCGCCGGGATTGCCGCACTGCGTCAACGCACGGCCAAACCGTGGAAAGCCCCCGTACCCGTCATTTGCGTCGGCAACATTGTCGTTGGCGGCGCAGGCAAAACCCCTGTGGCCTTAGACTTGATTGAGCGTCTAAAAGCCCGCGGCCAAAACGTACATGTGGTGTCACGAGGGTACGGCGGCTCGCTGGTCGGGCCTGAACGTGTCGACCTAAACGTTCACACCGCCAAAGAGGTTGGGGACGAACCCTTGCTGTTGGCGCAAAAATCACCAACCTGGGTCAGCCGCGAACGCCGCTTGGGCATCGAGGCCGCTGTCGAACAAGGGGCCAGCCTCATCATTATGGATGATGGCTACCAAAACCCAAGCGTTGTGAAGGATCTGTCTTTGGTCGTCACCGACGGCGGCTATGGCTTTGGCAATGGTCGGGTGATGCCGGCCGGTCCCTTGCGCGAACCCGTCGAAAAAGGCCTCAGCCGCGCTGACGCCGTTATTTTGTTGGGCGCCGACGAAGCCGACGTGTGGGGGCGGGTGCAGCGCCACGGCTATAAATCCTTGAGCGTTATTCGCGCCCAGTTCAAACCCGTCGGTGATTTCGAAAGCTTGCGCGATAAAAAAGTTTTTGCATTCGCAGGCATTGGCCGCCCAGAAAAGTTTTACAGCACCCTCAAAGACATTGGGTGCAATGTCGTCGAGACTCGTTCCTTCGACGACCACCATCCATACCGCGAGGCCGAGATCGTCTCCATCTTATCCGACGCCGTGGACATGACTGTGGTCACCACCGCCAAGGATCACGTGCGCCTCACCCCGGCTCACCAAAAGCGCATCAAAACCGTCAACGTCGAGCTGGATTGGAAGGACGCCAGCGAAATTGATGGCCTGCTCGACAACCTGCTCAACACTTGCGACACACCTGAGGACGACGACTAAGGACCATGGCTGACAGTCTCACCCCCGTCAAAACCCGTGAAGCGACACCGCTGGACTATGTCTCGGCGGGGTTTGTGTATGCGTTTGTGGGACTGTTGCGTTTGTTTCCGTTTGCCTGGGTCTCGGCTATCGGCGGGGCCTTGGCCTCAACGTTCGGTCCGATGCTCAAACCGTCAAAGAATGCGCGTGAAAATTTACGGCGCACCTTCCCTGAAAAATCCGAAGCCGAAATTGCCATGATCCTGCGTGGTGCGTGGGAAAACTTAGGAAACACCGCGTTCGAATTTGCGGTGATGGACCAGCTGCTCACCGACAAAGGCAAACACCGCGTCGAAATCGAAGGCTTGGATGTATTGGAGCGCATTTTAAACTCCGGCAAGCCGGTATTATTTTTCGGCGCACATCAAGCGAACTGGGAACTGTTGCCGGTCTCCAGCAACATCTTGGGCTTTGTCTGCCACATCTTTTATCGCGCCCCGAACAATCCGTTGCTGCAAAACCTTTTCGCCCAGCGCTACGGTACGGGCGAGCTGATCCCCAAGGGTGCGCCCGGGGCCAAACGCGCCTTTGCCTTGCTGAAGAAAAATGAACATTTGGGCATTTTGGTCGATCAAAAGCTCAACGACGGCATTGCCGTTCCGTTCATGGGCCGCGATGCCATGACCGGAACCGCCATCGCAGAATTCGCCCTGCGCTTCGACGCCCCCATGGTGCCCATCCAATGCATCCGCCTACCCGGCGCGCGGTTTAAGGTCATTTACCAAGAACCGCTTCAAGTCACACGCACGGATGACAAAAAAACCGATGTGCGCACCGTGATGACAGATATCAACGCCACCATCGAAGGCTGGATCCGCGAATACCCGGATCAATGGCTATGGCAGCACAATCGCTGGCCGAAATAACGCGGCACAAAAGGTCTGGCTTTTTATTGTGCGCGGCTTGCGCTATAAGTTGACCAGGGCCAGATTTTGTTAAAGTGGATACGCACCGCTTTTGCACGAGACATTCGTGGTTGATATATGCCTGCTCCTCTTTCCATCAAATCCGCCATTCCCAACAGTCGCATTTTGATCGTCGACGACGACGAAATGATCCGCATGTTCATCGAAGTTCTGCTAAACGGCAGCGGTTTTGAAAACCTATTGCAGGCCCAGGACGGGTGGGAGGCGCTTGAAGCACTGAAAACCACAAGCGTGGACTGCGTTATCTTGGACATCAACATGCCCGGCATGGGCGGGCGCGACGTGTTGCGCCATATCCCCGGCAGCGCCAAAACCAAAGACCTGCCCGTTCTGGTCATCACCGCCCAAGATGCCCGCGAAGACCGCAACGAAATCATGCGTGCAGGGGCGACCAACCTCATTTCCAAGCCCTTGGACCAAGAGTTGCTGTTGGAGCTGCTGAACACCATGCTCGAACGCAAGATCATGGTCGACCAGCTGTCCTCATTCCACAATCGTTTGAGCCAAGAACTCGCCCAAGCGGCCAACATGCAAGCGGGCCTGATCCCTAAAGCCGACGCGATCAAAGCGTTGGAAGCGCGCTACAGCGTCAAGATCGCCAGTGCCTTTCAGCCTTCTTCGGAACTGGGGGGCGATTTCTGGACGGCGCAGATTATCGATCACCAAAGCTTTGGGATTTTGATCGCTGATTTTTCCGGGCATGGTGTGTCGGCGGCCTTGAACACCTTCCAGCTCAATATGCTGTTGAACCGACTGGGGCCCTGTGACGCGGACCCGGCGCGCTATCTGAGCCGCATCAATGACGAGCTTTCCCAAGTCGTGCCGCTCGGCCAATACTGCACCATGACCTACGCCATGGTGGACATCGGCAAAAACGCCATCACCTATGCGGCAGCGGCTTCACCGCCGCCTATCTCGGGAACCTGTGGCGAAAGCGACATCTCCATCGGTGACGGCAGCGGTGTGCCGCTTGGCATCAAGGCCGACAACGTTTACGAAAACCGCCACATTGATTTTCACCCGGGACAATTCGCGTTCTTCTTCAGTGATGTGTTCTTTGAAACCAAGCTCGCGGGGATGGACGTTTTGGAAATCGACGGCTTAGCCACATTTGCGCGCCACCACAGCGACGCGGATGCGCACAAGGCGCTGGGTGGCATGCTGAAAGCGTTCTACGACAACGCGCCGTCACCTCTGCCCGACGATCTCACGGCCATTTGGATCACGCGCTAATCAGTTTTGTGCCATGGGGCCCGTCACCAATGACGGGTCCACGTGGGTGGATTTCCAGGTCATGCCCCAGTGCAAGTGCGGGCCCGTGGTGCGGCCCGTTTTGCCCACGGTGCCAAGCGTGTCGCCTTGGCTAAGTACCTGTCCTTCAATCACCGCAACGTCGTCCATATGCGCGTATACCGTGGTGAGGCCAAGGCCGTGATCGATCATCACCGTCTTACCCGTATAGAACATGTCCTGATGCACCAACGCCACCACCCCGTCAGCAGGCGCAACGATGGCCATGCCGCGCGGTGCGGCCACATCCACACCGTTGTGGGGGCTTTTGGGCTTACCGTTCAAAATCCGTTGCGATCCGAACACGCCGGAGATGGGGCCTTTCACAGGCCATATGAAGCCGGATAAAAATCGTGGCTCAGCGCTCATAGAGCCCCGCACACCCCAAATCCCGGCGTTGTCTTTTTTAATGCGTGCCACGTCCTTTGGATTGGGCGTGACTTTGCGGGTTGGCAGGCCGTCTATGCGCTGAATTTTATAAGTAACTTTGGCGATGGAAAGAGATTGGGTTGTTGTCTGCCCCTTTTCGGTGACAGTTAATGTCGCCTGCGGTTTGGCATCCCGTGCAAAACCAATCACGAACGCACCGTTTTCAGCCACTGTGACGGCTTTACCGTTTAACTTCACTTCAGCGCCGGGCTCAGCCGTGCCGAACACCACACCGCCTTGGCTGAAGTTTCCATCCAGCTCAAACGCTTGGACTGGAAGAGCAACGAAGACCAACAAAGCGAATAAAAATCTCACAGCAAGCTCCCTTGAGCATCGTTATTTTTCTTCGTGGGTTTCTTTTTCGGTTTTGGTTGAGCCCCACCCGTGACCCGGGCACCGATGTCGCCGCCTTTCATGCGCACCGTGATGTCGTCGCCCGGCGATACGCCGGAAGCTTCCGTCACGGCCTTACCCTTAGCATCCGTCACCAAAGCAAAGCCACGTTCCAACACGCGTTCATAAGACAGGCCGTCCAATAACCTTGTGGTTTGTTCCAACTGCTGGCGGGGGGCTTGGGTTAAGCGGGCCACCGCGCGGTTGAGACGTTCGGCCCGGCCATTGAGCATTTCACGCGCATACCCAACATGCGCCTTGGGCGAGGTCAGCGCGCCGGAGACCTCGGCCAAGCGGCGGTGGCGGCGATGAACGCCGGACTGCAAACTGCCGCCCAAACGCTCGGCCCAATCGTCCAAACGTTGGCGTTGGGAAGCAACCAAACTGTTGAGGTCCGGCAAGCCTCGGCTGAGACCGCTCAACTGTGTCTTATACTCCGACACTTGTCGTGTCATAGAGCGCACCAAACGCGCCCCGTCTTCGCTGACTTGGGCCAGCAGCTCGGCCCGCACCGGCACAACCATCTCCGCCGCCGCCGTCGGGGTCGGTGCGCGCAAGTCGGAGGCGAAGTCGATCAACGTCGTGTCCGTTTCATGCCCCACCGCACTGATCAGCGGAATGGCGCTTTCCGACGCCGCGCGTACCACGTTTTCTTCGTTAAACGCCCATAAGTCTTCCAACGAACCACCGCCCCGCGCAACAATCAACACGTCCGGGCGCGGGATATCGCCTTGTTTCCCTGTGGCAGGCTTCAAGCGGTTAAACCCCGCAATGGCCTCAACAATCTGATCCGCAGCCCCGTCGCCCTGCACCATCACGGGCCACACCAGGACCCGGCGCGGGAAGCGGTCGTTCAAGCGGTGCAAAATGTCGCGGATTACCGCCCCCGTGGGCGATGTCACCACACCGATAACGTCGGGCAGCAGGGGAATTTCGCTTTTATAGTCCTCGTCAAATAGACCTTCTGCGGCGAGCTTTTTGCGTCGATCTTCCAACAGCTTCAAAAGCGCGCCTTCGCCCGCGACTTCCATGGAATCGACCACGATTTGGTAGTTCGAGCGCCCGGGGTACGTGGTCAACCGCCCGGTGGCGATGACTTCCAGGCCGTCTTCGGGCTCTAACCCTAAGCGTCCCGCTGTACCGCGCCAGCACACCGCGTCGAGATTCGCAGCTTCGTCTTTGAGACGAAAATAGAGGTGACCCGACGCCGCACGCTTAAAACCGGAGATTTCGCCCCGCACACGCACGAACGCAAACGAATCCTCCACCACCCGTTTGAGGTGGCCAGAGATCTCGGTTACCGAAAAAATCGGCGCATTTAAGCCATTTTCGTCCATTTCTTGCCTTTGTGATCAGCTTTCCTATTCCCTACTGCACGACAGTATGTATGATACGGATGCACGCTGTAAAACAAGGCGTGATAAATAATCTTGGAAGAATGAAAAGTTTGGAGGCTTTGGCCCATGAAGGTTCTGGTTGTTGGTTCGGGTGGACGTGAACATGCGCTCTGCTGGGCGATTTCGAAATCGCCGAAATGCGAAAAGCTGTATGCCGCCCCTGGAAATGCCGGAATTGCAGACGTCGCCGAATGCGTCAAGGTGAAAGCCGATGACGTGGACGGCATCGTCAAATTCGCCAAATCCGAAAAAATCGACTTTGTCGTCGTCGGCCCCGAAGCCCCGCTTGTGGACGGCTTGGTCGACAAACTGGACAAAGCCAAAATCAAAGCCTTTGGCCCGTCCAAAAAAGCCGCCCAGTTGGAAGGCTCCAAAGCCTTCATGAAAGACTTACTGGCAAAATACGAAATTCCCACCGCCGACTACGGCGTGTTTGACGAACCCGACGCCGCCAAAGAATACATCATCAAGATGGAAGGCGGCGTGGTCGTTAAAGCCGACGGCTTGGCTGCTGGCAAAGGCGTGATTGTTTGCCACAACAAAAACGAAGCCTTTGCCGCCATCGACCACATCATGACCGAGCGCGCCTTTGGCGATGCGGGTGACGAAGTTTTGGTCGAAGAATTCATGAAAGGTGAAGAAATCAGCTTCTTCGCCCTGGTTGACGGCACCACTGCCGTGCCCATGGGTGCGGCCCAAGACCACAAAGCCGTTCACGAAGGCGACACCGGTCCCAACACTGGCGGCATGGGGGCTTACACCCCGACGCCCTTGGTCGACAAGGCCATGGAAAAGAAAATCATGGCCGAAATCATTCAGCCCACCATCGAAGCCATGGCGGCTGAGGACGCACCTTACAAAGGTGTTCTGTTCGCAGGCCTGATGGTTGAAAACGGCGTGCCGCGTGTATTGGAATACAACGTGCGCTTTGGCGACCCGGAATGCCAAGTTTTGATGGCGCGCATGAACTCCGATGTGTTGGAAGCTCTGGTCGCCTGCGCCGACGGCAAGCTCAAAGACGCCAAGATCACCTGGAAGCGCTCCACCGCCCTGATCGTGGTCATGGCCGCCGACGGCTACCCCGGCCACTACGCCACGGGCACGCAAATCAGCAAGCTGGACGAAGCCCAAGGTGTGAAAGGCGTCGAAGTCTTCCACGCGGGCACCAAACAACAAGGCAAAAAAGTCGTGGCCAACGGCGGCCGTGTGTTGGGCGTGACGTCCATCGGCAAAACGGTCAAAGAAGCCCAGGACAAAGCCTACGAAGCCGTAGACGCCATTGAATGGCCCGAAGGCTTCTGCCGCCGTGACATCGGCTGGCGCGCGGTCGAACGCGAAGAGGCTTAATACTGATGTACATCGCCATGAACCGCTTTCGCATCAAAAAAGGCGCAGAAGCCGACTTCGAACAGATTTGGGCCGAACGCGAAACCTTCCTGGACGAAGTTCCGGGGTTCAAAGCGTTCAACCTGATGCGCGGTCCCGAAGCGGACGACCACACGCTGTATGCGTCCCACTCCGTGTGGGAAGACGAAGACGCGTTTGTCGGCTGGACCAAATCCGAAGCCTTTCGCAAAGCCCACGCCAATACGGGCGGTGCGAAAAAAGACATCTACCTGGGCCCGCCGCAATTCGAGGGTTTCACGTCGGTTTTGTAAGACCGCGCCTCCGACTTATTGCCCATAGACATCAAGCCCTTCGTCCCTATATCTCTGAGAGATATTTTCAGATGAAGGGCTTTTTCCATGTCATTACCCGTAGACGACCAAACCCGCGACAAACTCCAAGCCGCCGCCTGGCGCAGCTTTGTCGAGCACCTGCAAGAGCGCAAGGACGTGCAAAACATCGACCTCATGAACCTGTCGGGGTTCTGTCGCAACTGCCTCTATAAATGGCTACTGGCGGCTGCTGAAGACCAAAACGTGGACCTCACCAAAGACCAAGCCATCGAAGACGTCTACGCCATGACCTACGGCGAGTGGAAAGAAAACCACCAGACCAAAGCAAGCGACGAGCAGCTCAAAACGTTTGAGGAAACCAAACCGCTGCACTCGAAGATTAGTGGGCATATGTAAATACGTCACGGGGCATGCACTGCAAGGATGGCGGTTTAAACATTGAGTCTTTAAATCGCATAAGGGGGCGTTATGGCAAAGCGGCTACTTGCTAGTGCCACTACCACCAGCACCACTCCCACCCGATGAACCACCGCTGCTGCCGCCACTGTCGCCGCCACCCGAACCGCTGCCGCCATCGCCACTGTCCGATGCGCCGCCTGCCGATGCGCCCACACCCGCCGCACCGCCGATGGCGGCTGCTACGGATGATACGGTGCCTTCGGTGGCACCCTCGGCGGCAACACTCATATCGTTTGCCGCACCCGCTCCCACATCCACACCACCCGTTACGGCACCCGATGCCAGTGCCAGTTGGACGGGCTCAGAACTGGCAACTTGGATGCCGCGTTGGGGGATGTAAGCAAGGGCACCCACAGATGGTGCGTTGCCAATATAAAGGGAGGGTTTCAGAAGTTCCCGTGCGGTGTAGTAACGGGTGGCTTCCGCCAACTTCTCTTCATCTTCGGTGACGTATCTGCCGTTGGTTCCTTTGTGGATGCTGTAGAGCAAGTCCAAGGCGGATTGTTTCTGTGCGTCCGAAGCCATGGACAAAGCCCAACCACCCACCTCTTCGCGGCCCAGTTCTCGGTCCGTCAAGGTCAGCAGGAAGTGGTGGGTGTATTCTTCAGGTGTGTAACTGTCTTTGAGGGATGAGAAAAACCCAAGCCCCTCATTGCGTTTCTCTATATCGACAATAGCGTACCGCTTCACGTCGCGTTGAAACAGCGTTCCCGTGCGCCCCAGCCACACGTTCTTGCTGGGCGCTCTGTATGGGGTTCGTGCGGTCTTGCCCGACATGATCTCGGGGTTGGTCTCGCCAAAGGTTTTGACAAACTCCACCTTGCCCGTCGCCCGGTTCACAAACGCAACGTGGAGGTTTTGGAGGGTTTCGAGAACCGTGGCTTTGTCTTGTGCCCAAGCCAAGCCAGACGGAAGCATAAATCCCCCGGCAAGTCCCAGTCCTGCTTTGAACATCTGACGGCGCGTCATGTGATTGTTAGACATACTCAAAGGTGCCCTAATCCCCGTTACCCTAGGTTGCAGTATATTTCGTCACGAATGAGAATCAATATCTATCGCTTCCGTGCCGATCTGATGAACCTGCCTACGCCTGACCCAAGACGGAAAAGTTTTCAGAGGTTTGTTTTGACGGCAGTGTTTATACTCCAGGCCCGTCACACGTCATGTCTGTAAAGGGGGCCGGTTTGTCTATTGGTATCGAATTTTTTGCTTCACTCTCCAGCCCCTATTGTTATTTCACGCTGGATCGCCTTGACGAAATGGTGCGTGACCAAGGGCTTCAGATTGTCATGCGCCCGGTGCTGCCGGGTGTTCTCCGCATGTCGGACTTTTGGTCGAGCACCCCTCACAATGAGGTGAGTTATTTTGAACGCGATGTTGCCAGAACGGCTGATTATTTGGGCCTTCCTTACGCACCCCCCTCTCCAACACCGCTGGCTTGGTCTGATTACAGTGTTTGGCGGCCATCCTCCGACCAGGATTTGATCTATCGTCTCTGCAATATGTTGTTTCAAGCCCACGAGCTGTCCAAAGGCTACGAGCTCTATTCCGCTTTGATGCGCCTGATTTGGGCAGGGCGAACGCCAGGATGGGACAAAGGGGAGCATTTAGCAGCGTGTCTTGAGACCTGTGGCTTGCCGGTCAGCTTAAGTGAAGAACCCCACACCCTCACAGCTGCTGCTGAAAACTTTTTTGCTTCCAATCAGCAAGCCCTTTTTGAGTGCGGCCATTGGGGCGTGCCGACAATGTCTCTGAACGGAGAACCCTTTTTTGGACAGGACCGAATAGATCAGCTCCGTTGGCGCATTGACAATTTGTCGACTTAAAACCAATTGCCACAGCTTGCGTCTTGGCGATAAGCCGACCTTGCGTTTTTCTTCACTCACACAGATGTCGTTCACAAACGTGATTTGTAAACGTCTCCCCTCTATCACACCTATGATCAGGGGAGATGGTCATGACCTGCTACGTCGCCAACAAACACGGTGACCACGAAGTCCATAAGGACACATGCCGCTACCTGCCCAAATGGATCAACCAAGTCCCCCTGGGCGCACATCAAAGTGCGCAGTCCGCCGTGCAGTTGGCGATGATGCTGTTGGGCGAAGCCGACGGGTGTTTTCATTGTTGCCGGGAAGTGCATACGAAGTAAATGCATCGAAGACTGTCTTACAGACTAGGCAATCATCTATGATATAGCCCGTCGCGTCCAAATGGCATCATCACACGAATCCATATCTTGGTTCAATTATGAAGGATCAATAATAAAGCTGGATAGGTGAGACAATCACAATGAAATCCCTCAAATATAAATTATGAGTTCGCCTAAACACCTAGAATTATGGAGGTTTCATAGCAATCGCCATACATATTTTGGTCAGCCTATTACACATATTTGGATTGCAAGAATTTATGGTTGACGTTTTTCCCAATACCTTTTACAAGGCAGGTAAATCAGGTTGTAGTTTTTCTGAAATACACCATAAAAGGCTTTTTCATCAGCTGTATCATAGTTGATGAATGGTCAAGAATTGACGGCCCCTGAAAGAAAAGAATGATGGCTAACTTTGAGAATAGCGTAATCCCAAACATTCAAAGTACTCTGCGTACGCTGGATTTGCCTGCCGAAAACCAGAGTATCATTGATATTCACAAGGACCGGCTGCAAAACTCTGACGCAAGCGACTTTAACAGTGTGAAGTTGTATAGAGGTTATCTGACGAACGTTATCAATCACTCACGCTATGTAACAGAAAAACTGGCGTTCGATATCGTCGATGTCATTAACTACAAACTTGAAGCTTTAAATGACAACATCTTGCGAGCTGCGGATGAGGTCTTAATTTTTGACACTTATATTGCCAACTTTGCTCACAATTTTGAAAACTTTCGAAATGTAAAAAATCGTTTTGACAAAGATGCTTTAGAGCAATTTTATGACCAAACAACTTACACGCATGAAGTTACCTCAGCTCTTGTCAAAGAATACTTAGTACCTAGAAAAGTTGCGTCGCAAATTATGTCTATTGGCCTTAGCTCAGGTTTTAGAAACTTGGAGTTAGTCCAAGTAAATGGCGACAACGGGACTCATCGGCCTATCCCACTAAATGGTGGCGGCACATCCATTATTGAGTCGCATAAGACTGTGCATATCTAAATTAGGCCTAATTTTGCATAGGCGTTAACCTAACGCCTCTTTGAAAAAAACGTCTTCAACATCTCCACCGCCTCACTCTCATCCATCCCGCCGTAAACTTCGGGGCTGTGGTGACAAGTCGGCTGGTTGAAGATGGCCGGACCATGTTCGACACCGCCCATTTTGGGATCGTATGCCCCGAAATAGAGACGCCGGATGCGAGCGTAAGAAATGGCCGTGGCGCACATGGCGCAGGGCTCTAACGTGACGTAGAGATCGCACCCCACCAATCGCGTCGAGCCCACCTTGGCGCAGGCCTCTCGAATAGCCAACAACTCGGCGTGTGCGGTGGGGTCATGATCGCGCTCGGTCCGGTTGGTGGTTTGGGCCAAGACCTCGCCCGTTTCCCCGTCCACAATGACGCAACCCACAGGCACTTCCCCCGCATCCGCGCCTGCGCGCGCCAGGGTCAAAGCCAATTGCATCGGGGTGTCGTTTGCTTCGCTCATGCCCCGAACGTGACGCCTTGTTCGCAGCCCGTCAAGTCTGCTTGCCCTCTCCCGGTGCGAAGCGTACATTCAGCGGATGACAACAGATTTACTGACACCCGTGATCGGCATCACGCTGGACTTCGAAGACGGCGGCGCGGATCAATATTCCAAGTTTCCGTGGTATGCCCTGCGCCACAACTATATCTCTTCCGTCGTGAAGGCCGGGGGCTTGCCGTTGTTGCTGCCCCACGAACCCGATTTGTTGGAGATTTACGCCGACGACATCGACGGTTTGTTGATCCCCGGCGGCAACTTCGACGTAGACCCGTCCATGTACGGTGCGACGACGACCCACGACACGGTCACCACCAAAGATGGCCGCACAGCTTTTGAAATGGCGATTTTGCAGCGTGCGCTCAAACGCGACATTCCCGTGCTGGGCATTTGCGGTGGGCAGCAACTGCTGCACGTGGCGCTGGGCGGCAAGCTGGTTCAGCATATCCCCGACAGCTTTGACAATCCGCTGGCCCACGAACAACCCAATCCGCGTGACGAAGTCGGTCACGACATTGACATCGTGGAAGGCACGCTGCTGCACGACATCGTCGGCGAAACCCACATTCAAGCCAACAGCGCGCATCACCAAGCGGTCGAAGACGAACCCGCAGGTGTGAAAATCAACGCCCGCGCCCCCGACGGCGTGATCGAAGGCATTGAAGCCACCAACATGACGTTCTGTTTAGGCGTGCAGTGGCATCCCGAATTTGAAATCACACCTTCGGACGTGCGCATCTTGGCCGCTTTTGTCCAGGCATCGCGCGAATACGCGATGAAGCGAGAGACATTGGATGACTGATCAACCCGAACCCAAGGGCGAACGCATTGCCAAAGTCATGGCGCGTGCAGGCCTGTGTTCTCGCCGCGAAGCCGAACGCTGGATTGAAGAGGCCCGCGTCAAAGTGGACGGCAAAACCATCGACACGCCCGCAACCCTGGTCACGTCGGCCAACACGGTGGAAGTCGACGGCAAGCCCCTGCCCCAAGCACAAGAAGCCATGTTGTGGCGCTATCACAAACCGCCGGGGCTGGTCACCACCCACAAAGACGACCAAGGCCGCCCGACCGTGTTCGACACTTTGCCGCCGCGTCTGGGCCGGGTGATTTCGGTGGGCCGGCTGGATCTCAATTCCGAAGGTCTCTTGCTGCTCACCAATGACGGTGGACTGGCGCGCGAGTTGGAGCTGCCGTCCACCGGCTGGGTGCGCACCTATCGTGTGCGGGTGTTTGGTCATGTGACCGATGCCATGCTGGAAAGCCTCAAGGACGGTGTCACCGTGGACGGGGTGAAGTATGCCGGGATCGATGCACGGGTCGAAAAGAAAACCGGGCGCAATGCCTGGCTGATCGTGTCGTTGACCGAAGGCAAAAACCGCGAAATTCGCAAGGTGATGGAACACCTGAACTTGCAGGTGAACCGCCTGATTCGTCAAGCCTACGGGCCCTTTCGCCTGGACGATCTGGACCGCGGCGACGTCGCGCCAGTGCCACGCCGCCAATTGATCGATCAATTGGGCGCAAAACTCACCGGCGCGTCCGAACCGCCGAAAAAGACCTCAAAAACCGGCTGGGCCAAACCTAAGTCCAAGCCCAAACCCAAACCGCGCCCCAAATCCAAAAAGCCCGGCAAACCGAGCCCATCGAGAAAACCGCGCAAATGAGACCCCTGCGATGAGAATTGTCGGTGGCAAACATAAAGGTCGGCCGCTTGACGCCCCCAAAGGCCGCGACACCCGCCCCACATCGGACCGCGCGCGCGAGGCCATGTTCAATGTGCTCGCCCACTTGCCGGACGCACCAGGCCTGCACGGCGCACACGTGATCGATGTGTTTGCCGGAACCGGGGCCTTGGGCCTTGAAGCCCTGTCACGCGGAGCCGCCTTCGCCACCTTCGTTGAAAACCACAGAGCCGCGCAAAAAACCATCCAGGCCAACATTCAGACTTTGGACGAAGGTGCGCAGACACAGCTGCTGCCCATCAAAGCCCAGACGCTTCCCCCGGCCCAAACACCCGTGGATTACGCCTTTTTGGACGCGCCTTACGAAAAAAATTTAACCGTACCCGCGCTGGAAACCTTGATCGGTCAAGACTGGCTCAAACCCGCCGCCATCGTCATGGTGGAAATCGCCGCCGAGGAAGACTTTGTCGCCCCGGACCAACTGACTGTTATCAAAGACAAAACTTACGGGGCTGCAAAAGTCCTATTTTTGCGCAATTGTTCCGATACCCTATAACAACACTGTGCTAGCTGTAGTACGCAACTATCTCATGCGTTTCATCCGTAGATAAATACACTATTTTTGTGTGGATATAGCGAACCCCTTTGTTGTAGAACTAATGCTCAATGTAAAAATCTACGCAGGGAATACGCAGGGGGTGCGAACCAATGGCGACACAGCCACTTTACATTATTTTGAGCTCATCCGACCGCGACACGTTTCAACTCGTGTCTATGATCGCTTCTGTTGCAGCCGTTTCCGAACGCCCGGTGCACGTGTTCGTGTCCATGGGGGCAATCAAGGCCTTTGATAAAAGCACAACGGGGAACGATCGTTATGGCGACAGCGCGTTGAACGCTGTCTTATGCGACAAAAACGCGCCCGACCCGATCGACATGTTTTCGCAAGGCAAAATGCTGGGCGAAATGACCGTGTGGGCATGCTCCATGGTGCTGGACGTTTTGGGCTGGGATGAAAGCAACTTGGTTGAAGATTTGTTCGACGGCCAAATGGGTCTGACCAAGTTTTTAAGCGACGCGGAAGACGGACAGCTGTTGTCCATGTAAGATGCCCTGCGGGGATGCAAGAAAGACCAAAAAGTACGGCCAGGGAGGCCATAAATTATGAGTGAGCGGAAAATCATCGATGCACGCGGGTCCTTTTGCCCCGGTCCTTTGATGGAACTGATTGCAGCGTTAAAGCTGATGGAAATCGGTGAAGAGGTGGAGATTTGGTCGACCGACCAAGGCACCGCAAAAGACGTGCCCGAATGGGCCGCCAAAGTTGGCCATGAAACGGTCGATTCTGGGGAGAAGGAAGACCACTGGTTTGTGGTCGTGAAAAAAACCAAGTAACGACATGCCCTTTCCATGCTGGGGAGCATGAGAAGTGAGGGGGTTAGAGGGAGGATTCTTATGTCGAAAAAAGTACTCATCGTCGGTGGCGGTTTAGCCGGCACCATCATTGCCAACGGATTGATTCGTCACATCGGCGAAGAAATCCGCAAAGGCGACGTTTCCATCACCATGTTGGGCACGTCCGATACGCACATGTATCAACCGGGCTTGCTTTACATTCCGTTCGGTAAAATCCGCGAGCGCGAACTGTTCCGCCCGCAGCGCAAAGTCTTGGACAAGCGCGTTATCTTCCACATCGACCCGGCGACTAACATCGACGTCGAAAACAAGAAGGTCACATGTAACTCCGGGACCGTGCATGACTACGACTATTTGGTCATCGCCACTGGCTCGCGTTTGATGCCGCAAAACATTCCGGGTTTGGCCGAAGGCGCGCACTGGCTCTACGACTTGGAAGGTGCCCGCAAAATGCGCGACGCCCTGGACAAGTTCGAAGGCGGCAAAATCGTCGTCAACGTCAACGCACCGCACAAGTGCCCAGTCGCCCCCTTGGAAATTACCTTCATGCTCAAAGAGTATCTAGAAGGCAAAGGGCTGTGGGATAAAACGGAAATCACTTATACCTATCCCATCGGTCGCCTTCACGCGTTGGAGCCGGTTGCCGAATGGGCCAAACCGGCCATGGATGAAGCAGGCATCAAGTACGAAACCTTCTTCAACACCAAAGAAGTCGACCCGGCCGGTAAAACCATTGAATCGGAAGAAGGCGTCACGCTGGATTACGATTTCTTGGTCACCATCCCGCCGCACAACGGCGCAGAAGTCATCACGGAATCCGGTCTGGGCGACGGCGGCTGGGTGCCGACCGATAGGAAAAAGCTCACCCACCCCGAACACAGCGACGTGTTTGTCTGTGGCGACACCACCAACATCCCGATTTCCAAAGCCGGTTCCACGGCACACTTCGAAGCGGACACCGTCATCGACAACTTGGCTTCATTGCTGACCGAGGGACGCTGGGCGCGTGACTACGACGGCAAGGTGTTCTGCTTTGTGGAAACGGGCATGAAAACGGGAACGTACGTGTGGTTCAACTACGAAACGCCGCCGAACCCCGGTGCGCCTTCGCAAATGATCCACTGGTTCAAACTGGCATACAACCGACTGTATTGGCTGTCCGCCCGCGGTCTTCTGTAAGGGAGGGGCCCTATCATGAGTGATACTCAAGACAACGGACTGCGCTTGGTCCAAGCCGCCCAAGACGCACTCACCGACGGTATGGTGGAACGTTTCGCCGAAACCGGCGGCAATGCCTTGGAAGTGCTGGACCGTCTCAACAACGAAGACACCCGCGATGCGGTGCTCAACATCATGGATCGCATGACCGAGCTGCAACGCTCCGGTGCACTGGACACCTTGTTCGACTTGGTGATCTTGCTGCACGGCGCACGCTCGGCTCTGACCGATTCCATGGTCGAGCGTTTGGTGATCTGGATGGAATGCATGATCTCCAACGTGGCCAACGAACACTTGGCCGAGTTCGCAGGCGAAACCGTTGACGCCATGCACGACGCAGCCATTGAAACGGCTGCTGAAAACTCTTCTGGGGGCTTAATGTCTACCGTTTCGATGCTGAGCAAGCCTGAAACGCAACAAGCTCTCAAATTCCTGATGACGTTCGCTGCTAAAATGCAGAAGAACGCGACCGACTCCCAGGGGAATACCACAACGAACGGATAGCCCTCCCTTCGTCCACGTATTTCTCTTTTGCCGTGGTTCCCCTTTTGGGGTTCCACGGCCTTTTTTTGTGCCCCTAGATCGTATGAAGAATTGACCTTGCCTGTGAATCAGGAGACACTGATATAAATACGGCATCAGTGGGGCGCGCTGAGAGTGGATCAAAAAAATATGCTTATTGAATGGGATCAATCCCTGAGTGTCGGCATTGATAAAATCGATAGCGACCATAAAAAGCTGCTGGATATCATTAATGATTTCGGGAGCGACGACGACAAAACGCGTGAAGAACTGACCACTCTGATCAACGATCTGGTGGACTACACCCGCTATCACTTTGATCGCGAAGAAGATCTGATGGCGGCCAACGGCTACGTCAACTTGGAAAAACACCAAGAAGAACACGGCATCTTCATCGCCAAACTGTTAGAGCTCGGCATCATGTTGGAAACCGAAGACTTAGACACCACCCGCAACGAAGCCGGGCAGTTCCTATCCATGTGGCTGACACGCCACATCCGCATGTCGGACATGGATTATATCAGTTGCGTCGTTTCCGGCGGGTTCTCGTCTTAGCGCCGACCAAACAACTTTTCAATATCGCTGAGTTTGAGCTCCACGTACGTGGGCCGTCCGTGGTTGCATTGACCGGAATGCGGCGTGGCTTCCATTTCGCGCAGCAGTGCGTTCATCTCTTGCGCGTTTAACCGCCGTCCAGAACGCACCGAGCCGTGGCAGGCCATGGTCGCGGCAACGTCGGACAGCTTTTCTTGAAGCGACAAGGTCTCCCCCCACTCTGCCAAATCGTCGGCCAAGTCGCGCACCAAGGTCTGAATGTCGGTTTGCCCCAACAGGGCCGGTGCTTCGCGCACCACCACCGCACCTTCGCCGAAGGGCTCAATGATAAGCCCCAGTTCCGCCAGCTCGTCAATGCGCTTGGACAGGCGCACCACGGCAGGTTCGTCGAGCTCTACCACTTCGGGCAGCAACAGGCCTTGGCGTTTGATGCCACCCTCGGCCAGGGCCTGTTTCATGCGCTCATAAACCAAACGTTCGTGAGCGGCGTGTTGATCGACGATGACGATGCCGTCGGCGGTCTGGCTGACGATATAGGTTTCGTGCACTTGGCCGCGGGCGACACCCAACGGGAAGTCCGCACCGTCTTCGATGGGCTCAGCCATCCCTGGCGCGCTGCCTTGGGTGTTGGCCGTAGGCGTCATATCCAAGTTGTTCAGCGGGGCTTGAAATTCAGCGGCGCGATCTGACAGGTGTTGGGTTGGATAGCCCGTGCCTTGGGTGTAAGGGCGCGACTGAAACTGACCTTGGCCGGTGAATTCAGTGTTTTGAACAGCGCCTAAGGCTGCGTTGGACACCGTGGTCGATGCCCGGTGTCCCGCATCGGCCAACGTATGTTTCAGTGCACTAACGATGAGACCGCGCACCAAACCCGCATCGCGAAACCGCACTTCGGTTTTCGCCGGATGCACGTTGACGTCCACTTGATCAGGCGGCACGTCGAGGTAGAGCGCAATATAAGGGTAGCGGTCATGCGCCAAAAAATCCCGATACGCGCCCCGCACGGCGCCGAAGAACAGCTTGTCCTTTACGGGCCGCCCGTTCACAAACATGTATTGCTGCTGTGCATTGCCGCGATTGAGCGTCGGCAGGCCGATGTGCCCGGCCAAGTGAATGCCTTCGCGTTCGGCCTCCACCAACAAAGCGTTGTCGAAGAAATCCCGGCCCATGACCTGGCCCAAACGGTCTAGGCGCTTGGACAGAAAATCGCCCTGAGCCCGATTGAGACGCGTCACCGTCCGCATGCCGTCGGACAACACGAAGCTGACACCCGGATGCGCCATGGCTAGGCGATTGATCATCTCTGTGGCGTGGCTGAGCTCTGTGCGCGGTGTTTTTAAAAACTTCAAACGTGCGGGCGTGGCAAAAAACAGATCGCGGATTTCAACGCGCGTCCCTTTCGGGTGGGCCGCCGGTTGAACATCACCGACTTTGCCGCCTTCCACGTGGATGGACCAAGCACTGTCGCCGTCTTCGGTGCGAGACGTCATGGTCAGGCGCGACACCGCGCCGATGGATGGAAGCGCTTCACCGCGAAAGCCCAAGTGCTGAATGTGCACCAAATCATCGTCGGGCAGTTTCGACGTTGCGTGCCGTTCCACAGCCAACGCCAGTTCATCCGGGTCCATGCCCTTACCATCGTCTGTCACGCAGATGAGTGAACGCCCGCCGTCGCGCAGTTGAATTTCAATGTTGGACGCACCTGCATCCAGGGCGTTTTCCACCAGCTCTTTCAACGCGCTTGCCGGGCGTTCCACCACTTCACCGGCGGCGATTTGGTTGACCAGAGTGTCCGGGAGCCTGCGGATCATTCGCCCATGTCCAGCAAGAATTTGCGCGCCAGGACTTTACCTTCTTCGACAGCCGGTTGGTCAAACGCGTTCACACCCAGCAAGCCTGCCGCAATCATGGTTTCCAACATGAAATGCATCATCAGCCCACCCATAACTTCTTCGTCCAGGCGTTCCAATTCAAACAAGCGCGTGGGGCAGCCGTTGTTGATCAGCGTCTGCGCGGTGGCGCGTTGTTCGGCGTCCAGCAAATCCCCCATGCGGCGGCGTTGCAGGTATTCCAGTTCGGACTCTTTGACCAAAGCGTTGGAGATCAAACCACCTTTACCGGCCACCTCCAACGTGATCAGCGTGAACATTTTGTCGCGCGGACCGTCTAAGTAGAGCTGCATCTGGCTGTGCTGATCGCGCGTCCCCATGGCGCGGATCGGGGTCGATCCCGTCCCATTTTTGCCCAAGCTTTCGGCCCACAGCTGTTGAAACCACAGCCCAAAGTTCGCCAAACGATCCACGTAGGGCATCATCACCGTGTTGGCGATGCCTTTTTTCTTCAAAAACGCGACCTTAATCGCCGCACCCACAGCTGGGTCGCTTTCGCGCGGATCGGGGCCTTCCAACGTCGCATTGAGAACCTCCAAGGCCCCACGGCGTACGGCTTCAGCGTCCAGCCCCGCGATCATGGCCGGCAACAGCCCCACCAAGCTCAGCGCCGAATAACGCCCGCCAATGTTGGGATCATGGTCCAAAATTTTCAGGTTCAAACGCGTTGCCAGAGATCTCAGCGGATTGCTTTTGTTGTCGCGCTCTGTAATCACCAAGGCGTGACGCGGCACACGATCGCGCCCGATCAACGTCATCAAACGGTCCAAGCACGCAATGAACTGCGCCACGGTTTCCGCCGTGCCGCCGGACTTGGAGATGACAATGAAGCCCGTGCGTTTGAGATCCAGCTGTTCGTACAACAGTTCAAACGTATCTGGGTCCACATTGTCCAAAAAGTGCAGGCGCGGGCCGCCTTTGCGCGGGCCAAAGCCACTGTCGGCTAGCGAATACAACGTCTGCCCGCCCAAAGACGAACCCCCTGTGCCCAGAATAACCACATCGTCGAAGGCTTTGCGAAACCGCTTGGCGATAAAATCCAGCTCTTCGAGATCGTCCGTGTGCGCAGGCAAGCTCAACAGCGGCAACGTTCCGTCGTCGCGCGCTTGGCGCAGGCCGTCGATGATTTGGCCGGTTTGGGCTTGGAGCTCGTGAAACTCTTCTTCCAAAAGGCCGTGTTCGCCCACGTGCGTGCGGAAACAGGATTGAATAATGTGACGGTAGAGCATCGCGCCCCTGATCTTGTAGAAAACCTAAGTTCCCAGCGGCAATACCCCCAGGAATCGGCCCCCAGATTACCACGTCAGGGCTTTGAGACAATGCCTGCGGGACGTCCGACGATAATGATGTCCAACGCATCGGGCTTGAGCAGCGTGCGCGCCACGCGATTGACGTCGTCTCGGCTCACCGCACCGATATATGTTTTACGCCTGTCCAGATACTCCAGACCTAAGTCATTGATTTGCATAGAAACCAAGACCCGTGCAATGGTGTCGGTAGAGGTTAGCGTCAACGGAAACGAGCCCATCACATAGTTTTTGGCACTGGTGAGCTCAGCCTCGGTGATATCGCCGTTGGCCATGCGTGCCCATTCAGTGCGAATCACGTCCACAGTTTCCGCCACCCGGGCATTTTCTGTCGCCGCCGATCCGATCAACACCCCGGCCAAGGCCATGGGATAATTCCCGGTGCCGACCGAATAGGCCAAACCGCGTTTTTCACGCACTTCGTCATAAAGGCGGGAGGTAAACGATCCTCCGCCCAAAATGTGGTTCATCACCAACACGGCGTAATAGTCGGGATCTTGGCGCTTCAAACCGGCTTGACCGAAAACAATAGTGCTTTGCGGAATGTCACGTTCGATGACTTCAAGCTTTCCGCTCACTTTGGCTTGGGTATGGGGCTGGTGCTGGAACGCAGGCTGCCCAGGCAGATTGCCAAACGCTTGGTCTAAAATGACTTTGAGCTGTTCAGCCGTCACATCCCCCGTCACGCCAATGATCAGGTTTTCACGGCCCAAACGCGTGCGCACAAAGGCCTTCAGATCGTCCTGCGTGATGGCTTCGACCGTTTCCACGGTGCCGTCGCTGTCATGGGCATAACCGTGGCCGTCGAACATGGTTTGATAGAGCGCGTTGTACGCGATTTTGCCTGGACGTTCCGAACTGGAGCGAATGCCCGAAATGATCTGGCTTTTGAGCCGCGCCACGGGCTCTTGATCAAAGCGCGGTTGGGTCAACGCCAAGTTCATCAGCTCTGCCGAGCGGTCTAAGTTCTCCGTCAGCGTTTTGATCCGCCCGGAAAAGCGATCGTAGCCCGCTTCAAAACGAAGGGTGATGGATTGATCCGTCAGGGTTTGCTGGAACATTTGACTGTCCATCTCCCCCGCGCCCTCATCCATCGTGCTGGCGGCGAGATTAGCGAGCCCTTTTTTGCCTACCGGATCCAGCTCTGATCCTCCTAAAAATGCGAAACGGATAGCGACCACGGGGTTGGAATGGTCTTCAACCAACCAAGCGACGATACCCTTGTCGCTTTCGACGCGTTGGACGTCTACGCCAAAGGCTTGAACGGGAAGAACGGCGATAAAAACTGCCATGAGCCATTTCAGTTTCATTGGCTGGCTCCTTGTTGGGGCAACAGCTTGGCCGTGGTCCGTTTGGGTTCATCCATCACAGCTTTGAGCGCGTCGAGCACGTCTTTTGCCGTCACCGCAGAGATGCGGTCCGGCCATTTTTCAACGTCTTCAATGGTGTGGCCTTGGGCTAATGCGCCGCCGATGGCCCAAGCTCCGGTTTTAAGAGAATCTCGCGAAAAGACAGCTTCCGCCTGCATGCGTTTTTTGACCCGCGCCAATTCATCTTGTCCCAAACCTGCGGCCAGAAGCTTGTCGGCTTCTGCGTAGACTGCGGTTTTCAAATCATCCAATTCAACGCCCGGAAGCGGAGACGCATAGAACACGAACCGCCCGTCACCGCGCTGGCCGGAATCGTAATACGTCCCCACCGACACGGCCAAGGGCTGTTCGATCACCAAGGCACGATACAGACGCGACGTTCCGCCGCCGCCCAAAATTTCCGATAAGATTTCCAAGGCCGCCACACGTGTGGCATGGCCATTGGTGAGAGACGGCTGAATGATATTGTCCGACCAGCTGGCTTGTTTGACGCGCGGGTCCGCCAACACCGTTTCCCCGCCTTCGATTTTGGCGTCAATCAACAGCGATTGGCGCGGCGCCAAGCCGGACGGTTTTTTGGGGCCGTAGTGCTGTTCAGCCAAGGCTTTGACACGCTCCACCGTCACGTCGCCCGCAACCACCAAAATGGCGTTGTCGGGGGCGTAATAGTCTTTGTAAAACGCCAACGCATCTTCGCGGGTCAACTGTTCCAACTCGTCACGCCAGCCGATGATGGGACGTCCGTAGGGATGATCTTTGGGATACAGTTTTTGGTTAGATTGTTCGCGCAGCCGCGCCGCTGGTTTGGTTTCGATGCGCGAATTGCGCTCTTCCAACACCACTGCCAGCTCGGTGCGGACGTCTTCTTCGCTCAAGACCAAATTGGTCATGCGGTCGGCTTCCAGCTCCATCACCATGTCGAGCTGGTCGGACGCCACGGTTTGGTAGTAGCCAGTGTAATCCAAGCTGGTAAAGGCATTTTCCTGCCCACCATATTCGGCGATACGTGTGGAAAACTCACCGTCGGGGTGCTTGGGCGTGCCTTTGAACATCAAGTGTTCAAGCACGTGTGCAATGCCGGATTTACCTGCGGGTTCTTCCGCCGAGCCCACCTTGTACCACACCATATGCAGCACCACGGGGGCACGGTGATTGGGCAGAACGACGACCTCCATCCCGTTTTTCAGGGTAAAGGTGTGCGGATTGAACACGCCCTCTGCGCGCGCATGCGACGCCACGAGGAGAACAGCCGATAAGAAGAGAGAAACGATAAATGTGCGCATCAAATTCACTTTAAGTTTTTAGACTGGCTAAAATATATGTGCCTAATGCGGCAAAAAAAGGAATAAAAAAGGGCCGGTCAATCCGGCCCTTTGTTGTTATGAAAGCAACGGTCTAGTTAAACCAGCCGCCAAATACACCTTCCAGAGGCGCGCGGGATTTCTTGCGGATAACGGGGCTTTCGCCTTCGTTCACCGGCTGACCCAACGCTTGGTTTTCTTGGATGCGTTTCATCTCACCCGACGGCTCAACTACGTCGCCGGGGTCGGGCTCGAACATCAAAGCTTCCATGAAGTTTTGATCTTCTTCGGCAAAGGCCGAGGTTTCACGGTTCACCGTTTTGCGAATGTCGGGCTCAGCATTGTGCGCGCCCGCTTTCGACAACAAGGCCGTGGTGCCGGGCGTATCCGCTTGAATCGGTTGGTTTTGGGCTTCTCGGCCACTCAACAACACGCGACGGGCTTGGTTTTGTGCGTTATCGGCTTCGCGCGTTCCCGCAGCTTCGGACGGCGGACGCAGGCCGAAGTCCGGCGGCAAGGTCAGCGGTGCGCGGGTATAAACCGAAAATTCGTCCGGCGCGGCTTTGGTTTGCGTCAAGGCTTTGCGCGCACCATCACACCCCGTAAGGGCCACGGCACCGACCAAAACCAACGCTGCAAATTTGACTGTCTTCATTTTTCCATGCCTTAGGCTTTACCATCCATCTGTTCATTGTCGTCTTCTTGGGACGGTTTTGCAAACAAGGATTCCCACACGATCAGCATCGCTCCCATAACAATAGCGCTATCGGCGACGTTAAATGCAGGCCAATGATACCCCAAAACATGCACATCTAGGAAGTCTGTCACGGCACCAAAGCGAAAACGATCAATCACATTTCCCAAAGCACCGCCGATAATCGCCCCAAAAGCCAGCGCACTTACACGTGAATCAGCCTTACTGAGCCACACCGCGAGGGCTGCAGAAATCACCAAACTCAGCCCAATCAGAATGTCCGGACCGTGGTCGCCCACATCGCCAAACATGCCAAAACTGATGCCCGGGTTCCACGCCAATACGATGTTGAAAAACGGGGTGATCTCAAAGTACGGCTGCGCGGCGGCTTGAAACAAGTTCAATATCAGATACTTAGAAATTTGATCCGACACGAATATGGCAACAGCCACGGTCCAGCCCATGGCCTTCGCCTTTTTCAGCTGATCCGCTGAAGCGCTCATGGTTTAAGCCCCTGCGTGTTCGACAGCGTCGGCACAACGTCCACACACCGTCGGATGTGCGGAGTTGGAGCCAATATCGTCCAAAACTTTCCAGCAGCGTTCGCATTTTTCGCCGTCTGCCAACGCAGAAACCACACCGACGCCTGCGATACCGTCCACGGTGAACGCACCGTCGGGCACGTCGCCTTCGATCAATTCAGCGTCAGATGTGATGGCGATTTCGGCCAAATCGACGCCGACCATGGCCGTGACGTAATCCGCCGGGGCGTAGACTTTCGGGGCGGCTTGCAAGCTGGAACCAATACGTTTTTCCGCACGTTCGATTTCCAACGCACCTGTAACGACGCGGCGCAGTTCACGAACTTTTGACCATTTGGCGGCCAATGCATCGTCTTCCCAGTTCGCCGGAACGTCCGGGAACAGGCGCAGGTGCACGCTGTCGGCGTCGGGGAAGCGGGCTTGCCAAGCTTCTTCCGCCGTGAAACACGCAAACGGTGCCAGCCAAGCCGTCAGACAGTTGAAGATTTCGTCCAACACCGTGCGTGTTGCGCGGCGCAAGGTCGAATCGGGCCGTTCGCAGTACAGCGTGTCCTTGCGAATGTCGAAATAGAACGAGCTCAGCTCGATGGCACAGAAGTTATGGAGTTCCGTGAACAACGGGTGGAAGTGGAAGTTTTCGCACGCGTCCCGCACTTTGGCGTCCAGTTCCCACAAACGGTGCAGGACCCAGCGTTCCAGCTCGGGCATTTGGGCATGATCCAAACGCTCTGATTCTTCAAAGCCGTCCAAGTTGCCCAGCAGATAGCGCAACGTATTGCGTAAGCGGCGATAAACGTCCGTGTGGCTTTTGATGATGTCGGGCCCGATGCGCAGGTCGTCGGAATAGTCCGAGCCCACCACCCACAAACGCAAAATATCCGCACCGAACTTGTCGTTCACGTCTTGCGGGCTGGTCACGTTGCCCATGGATTTGGACATCTTGCGCCCGTCTTGATCCAGCACGAAGCCGTGGGTCAAAACCGCGTCATAGGGTGCGCGCCCACGCGTGCCGCAGCTTTCCAAAAGTGAGGAGTGGAACCAACCGCGGTGCTGGTCGGAACCTTCCAAATAAAGGTCCGCAGGCCAGCTGAGGTCGTCGCGATTTTCCAAAACGAAGCTGTGGGTCGAGCCCGAATCAAACCAAACGTCCAAGATGTCATCGACCTTGTCGAAGTCGTCGGCATTCAAGTCGTTGCCCAAGAATTCTTGAGGATCACGCGTATACCAAGCATCCGCGCCGTCTTCTTTGAAGGCTTGCACAATGCGGTCCATGACGGCTTGATCGCGCAAGGGCTGGCCCGTCTTTTTATCGACGAACACGGCGATGGGCACGCCCCAGGCCCGCTGACGCGACACGCACCAGTCGGGGCGTTCGGCGATCATGGACTGCAGGCGGTTCTTGCCTTGCGCAGGCACGAAGCGTGTCTCATCAATGGCTTTCAAAGCCTTTTCGCGCAGATCGTTTTGCTCCATGGAGATAAACCACTGCGGCGTGTTGCGGAAAATCACCGGCGCTTTGGACCGCCACGAGTGCGGATAGCTGTGTTCGACACGATCGGACGCCAACAGGGCGCCCAACTCATCGAGTTTTTCCATCACATGTTTGTTGGCGATATAGCGAGTTTTCTTTTTCTTCTCATCGAAGATCAAGATTGGCATACCTTCGAACATGGGCACTTGGTCGGTGTAGAGACCATCGCCGTTCACGGTGTTAGGCACGGGAACCCCGTGCTTCATGCCCAATTCCCAGTCATCTGCGCCGTGGCTGGGGGCAATGTGAACGATGCCGGTACCCGATTCGGTCGTGACGAAGTCACCGGCCAAAGCCGGAACGTCAAAATCATAGCCATGGCCCGCAAACGGGTGTGCGCAGACCGTGCCTGCAAGTTCGGATCCCTTAAACGTCGCTTCGACTTCATGCGCCGTGATGCCAGCCACTTTGCAGACGTCTTCCAACAGTTCTTTAGCGACAACCATTTTGCCGAGACGGGTGTCGTCTTCGGCCTTAGTCGCGTTAAACACGACATACTCAATGTTGTCGCCATAAGCCACCGCACGGTTGGCGGGGATGGTCCACGGTGTGGTGGTCCAGATCACGATGGACGCGTCTTTGATCGCGTCAACCGATGTCTCTTTGATGGGGAAGCGTACAAACAGCGTTTGCGAACTTACATCGTGATATTCGATTTCAGCTTCAGCCAATGAGGTTTTTTCCACCACCGACCACATGACAGGCTTGGCCCCTTTGTAGAGCGAGCCGTTCATCAAGAACTTGCCCAACTCCGCCACGATCTGCGCTTCGGCGTCGTGGGTCATGGTGGTGTAGGGTAAGTCCCAGTTGCCGATACAGCCCAGGCGCTTGAATTCTTCTTTTTGGATCTTGATCCACTCGGCGGCGAACTCGCGGCATTCTTGACGAAACTCCACAACGGGGACTTCGTCTTTGTCTTTGCCTTCGGCGCGGTATTTTTCTTCGATCTTCCACTCAATCGGCAGGCCGTGACAATCCCACCCGGGGACATAGTTCGCGTCTTTGCCCATCATTTGTTGGGAGCGTACGATCACGTCTTTCAAGATTTTGTTGAGCGCGTGGCCGATGTGCAGGTGCCCGTTCGCATACGGGGGGCCGTCGTGCAAAACAAACGGATCGCGCCCCTCGCCCGCTTTGCGGCTCAAACCAAACAGGTCAATCTCTTCCCAACGCTTCAAGGTTTCCGGTTCACGCTTGGGCAGGCCTGCGCGCATGGGAAAATCGGTTTGGGGCAAAAAGACTGTGTTTTTGTAGTCCGTCATGATCTGGGAATACCGTTATAAAACTGGAATTGTTTGGATAAATCGAAGGCCTGTTTTAGCCTTCTTTTGACAAGATTTCTCTAGCTTTTTCGCAATCAATGGCAATTTGCGCTTTAATCGCGTCAAGCCCGGCGAATTTTTGTTCCGGGCGCAGGCGTTCGATGAGCTGCACACGCAAGTGCTTGCCGTACAAATCGCCTTCAAAATCAAAGAGATGGGCCTCCAACAAAACGTCTTCGCCGTCCTTGAAGGTGGGGCGTTTGCCCACATTGCAGACACCGTTGATCCACTGCGTCTCCAGGCCTTCATCCACGCCTGCGCGGATGGCATATACGCCAAGCGCCGGGCGGAGAAAATCGCTGAGATCTAAATTGGCTGTGGGGAAGCCCAATTGGCGGCCGCGCTGGTCGCCTTTTTCGACCCGGCCTTCCAACTCTGCGGGGCGTCCCAGAACGTGGGCCGCGCCGCGCGGGTCGCCTGCAATCAAATACTCCCGCACGCGGGTCGACGAATACACAATGCCGTCTTCATCCGCCACTTTGGGCACGGCGGTGAAACCAAAACCCAGTTCGCGGCCCATGTGCAACAATGTGTCGCAATCGCCGGAGCGCTTTTGGCCAAATTGAAAGTCATAGCCGGCAACCACATGGGTTGCGCCCAAACCGCCCACCAAAACGTCTTCGACAAACTGCTGTGCCGTGAGGCCAGCAAATGCAAAGTCGAAATGCTGAACCAACAGCTCGTCCACGCCCAGTTGTTCAATCATGTGCGCCTTGGTGCGCATGGTGGACAGACGAAACGGCGCACCGTCCGGTTTGAACAATGCGTCCGGGTGGGGCTCGAAAGACATCACCGCCCACGGCACGTTGGTGGCACGCGCAATGGACCCGGCCTCGTTGATGACAACTTGGTGGCCTTTGTGGATGCCGTCGAAGTTGCCAATGGCGACGACGGAGCCGCGGGCGTCTTCTGGCAGGTCGGTGTAGTGTCTAAAGATGCGCATGATGCGCGAAAAGTGCCCATGGGAACGCGCTGGGTCAAGGGAAATTACGCAAAATCAGCGCAAATCCCCTAGCCCGCGCATTTTCAAGCTTTAGCGCTTGGGCGGCATCAAGGTCGCTTCGCCGATCAAAACCTCTTTGCCGTCAACCAGACAGCGGCAATTGAATTGCACAAAGCCACGCTTTTCAATCAGATCGGTGATCTCGACCTCAGCCGTGACCACATCGCCAGCTTTGACCGGCGCGCGGAATTTGAGGCTTTGGTTGATGTAAATCGCTCCCGGCCCCGGCAAAACGGTGCCAAAGACCGTGGAGACAAAACCCGCTGACATCATGCCGTGCGCAATGCAGCCGCCGAACGGCGTGTGCTCTGCGGCAAATTCCGGGTCCAAGTGAACCGGGTTGTTGTCGCCCGATACGTCCGCAAACGCCTGGATGTCAGCGTCCGTGACTTCCTTGGTGAAGCTGGCTTTTTGGCCGATTTCCAATTCGTCAAAGTAATAGGCATTCCCCGGCGCAGCACCTGCGCCTTTGGTCAGAATTTCGCCACTCATGAGATCAGTTCCCTGTTGTCGGTAGACTTGGACGAGCCTTCGCCCAGCACACGCTGCACCGCAGCAAAATTAAGCTTACTCAGTTCGCACATGCGAAGCAAGGATGCATACCCGAAGATATCTTGATCCCAGAACTTTCATGCCCAAGTTTAGGCAATAGAGAATACGGGCCTTTTGGAATGATACAAAACCGACCCTCTTCCCACGTTTTCCTCTCCCCCTTTTGGATAGCCTTAATCTACGGCGCCTTTGGGGTGTTGTGGATATTTTTTTCCGACAAGGCTGTGCTGGCCTTGGTCGCAGACCCTCAGCACGTGACAGCGTTGCAAACGGCCAAAGGCTGGGTGTTTGTCGGGCTGACAGCGGCGTTGATCTTCGCTCTCTGCCGACGACTGGTTAACGATACCCACAGCGCCCATAACGTGGCATTGCAAGAGATTGCCGACCTGCGTCAAAGCTACGAACAACAGACGGCGCAAATCCGTGCGCGAGAAAATTACATCCGCGAAGTCGTGAACAACTCTGCTGAAGCCATCGTAACACTGGACGAACGCGGCAAGATCGAAACCTACAATCCAGCGGCGGCAAAGGTGTTCGGCTACAGCGCTGAAGAAGCCATCGGTCAATCCATAGCCTTGGTCATCCCCGAACACAGCCGCGCTGTTCACGACGTTTATATGAACGATTCCCAGCAGTTTTCCAAAACCATCTTGAACAAACCCCGCGACATTCTAACCGTGCGTAAAAACGGCGAGGAATTCCCCTTGCGCATCAACATTTCGCAAATGTCCGTGCGAGACGAGCACAAATATGTCGCCATCATGCGCGACATCACCGAACGCAAAGCCTTAGAAGACGATTTGCGCTTCGCCAAGACCATGGCGGAACAGGCCAACCGTTCAAAATCGGAATTCTTGTCCTCCATGAGCCACGAACTGCGCACGCCCTTGAATGCCATCATCGGGTTTTCCGAATCCATGCTCAGCGGGGTATTTGGCCAAATCGAAAACGCATCCCACACCGAATACCTGGGCCACATCAATGCCAGCGGCGAGCTATTGTTGGAGCTCATCAACGAAGTTTTGGATTTGTCCAAAATCGAAGCCGGGAAATTGGATTTACGACTAGAGCCCACCTCCCCGTGCGACATGATCGCTTTGTGCACCGACATGTTCCAAGACCAAGCGAAAAAGCACGACATCTCTATCGACATCGCAACTGGAAACACCCCAAACAACATGGTCAACGCCGACCCTCGGCGTTTGCGCCAAGTCTTGATGAACCTGATTTCCAACGCCATCAAATACAACACCACTGGTGGCAAGCTCACCATCGACTGCAACATGCCCACGCAAGACCGATTACGCATCCTTGTCACTGATACGGGGACAGGCATTTCGGCTGCGGAAATGACCAAACTGTTCGTGCCGTTCAACCGTTTGCACGCCGAACACAGCGGCATTCCCGGCACCGGCATCGGTTTAACGCTGAGCAAAAAGCTCATGGAAGAAATGAACGGAGAGATCGGTGTCGAATCGGTCAAAGGCGAAGGCTCGACGTTTTGGATCGAATTGCCGAAAGTGACTTATCAGCACACCACTTAGGCCAAAGGTCTCACTTTGGCCGTCGCCGTTTGAGGCGCGGCTCTGTCGTCATCACACGACGTTTTTTTGGGGCTGGCGGCTTTTCAGGCTGTGAGGGTTTTGCAACCTCGTCAGACAAAATAGCTTCATCAAACAAGTTCGAACGCTGAGCTTGGGTTTCAGCCCGCTGCTCAATCAACGACAAGGTTTTTTGCACCGTCGGATGGCGCGACGGCACGCGTGCGCTCTTTAACAGGTGTTCACGTGAGATCACGTCCAAGACGGCCTTCGCGGTTTTTGCGTCTTTGCGCCGCTCTACCCAGCGCAGATACGCCGCTATGGTCCAGGGATGGGCTGGCAACGATTTCAGCCCGCGAGCTTTGCACCAGCGCCGAAAGTCCCCCCACATGCGGGTCCGCGTTACCATGGCTTAAGCCCTCACAAAACGTCCCAAGCCAAATACATCAAAAACAAACCGTTGACGATCAACAATACCGGCGCACCTTGCTTGGCGATGTCGGGCCACCGTCCCAACAGCGCACCGCCCGTCAAACCGAGGCCAAATAAGGCGGGAATTGTGCCCAGCCAAAACGCCATCATGGCAAAAACACCCGTTAACCAGTCCCCAGCGGCGCCGGTGGCGGCCAATGCGCCATAAACCAATCCACAGGGAATAAAGCCCAAAATCAGCCCCAAAACATAACCGCGCAGACCTGTCGGATGGGCAAACAAAGGCTTTACCCACCGCCCAAGAGCGCGGGCGAAGACGCCTTCTTGGGCCGTGTTTCGGTCTTTAACTGGAATCAGCTGGATGCCAAAACTGCGCAGCGCATAGCCCAAAAAGAACACCCCAGCGAAGGCCAACAACACCGCCGCCAGCCATTTTAAGGAATCCAACCTCACCAATTGTTGAGAAGCCATGCCCACAAGACCGCCCAAGACGATGTACGTCGTGCCCCGGCCAAAGTGATAAGGGAACAGCGCGCCACCACTGAGCCGCTTGAATTCGCTCATGTTTTGTAATGACACGGCTTCGAGACGCGATTGAACCTGGGATAATACGAAAGGACCGCACATGCCGATGCAGTGCGATGCCCCACCTGCGAAACCCGCCATAAAAAGCGCCATCAACAAACCTTCAGACCCGTCAATGGCTTCACTGCAGTGAGATATCCCGGCTAACAAGAGGCTTTGTAAAAATACATCTTCAGTCATTATTGGGGGTTATGCCTTTGTTTTTGGATGATTTTCATCTTCATTTGTTGTTAAAGATGCATGCTAGATACATTTTTAACTTCTTTATCGCCGTCCAAACGCATTTTATCGTCCATTTAGATGAGACGTCGCTAAAATAACGTTGCATTAAACAGAAAAAAAGTGTTTAAATTCGGCCAGTCGGGTCCTCACTATACACCTTTTGTATGTGAGGCCCGTTTCAGCACTGGGATTGAAATGCTCATCGTGCAACACCACCCGCGTGATGAGCGGCTCACTCAGTAAACAACAACAAGGTTGGGAGCCAGAGATGTCTTCAGCATCCCTAGCAAATCCGGCAGCCTCTGAACCGATGTTTCATGACGCTATTATCAAAAAATACGTCATTGCAGCGGTTTTCTGGGGTTTGGCTGGTTTCCTGGCAGGCGATTTGATCGCTTGGCAGTTGGCCTTCCCTGTCCTCAATTTGGACTTGGAATGGACCTCCTTCGGACGTTTGCGTCCGCTTCACACGTCGGCGGTGATCTTTGCCTTCGGCGGTAACATTTTGATCGGTTCGACCCTCTACGTGGTGCAGCGCACTTGCCGCGCATCCCTGTTTGGCGGGGCTTTCCTGGGTAACTTCATTTTCTGGGGTTATCAGCTGTTCATCGTTTTGGCAGCAACGGGTTACCTGCTGGGTATCACCCAGGGTAAAGAATACGCTGAACCGGAATGGTATGTTGATCTGTGGTTGACGATTATCTGGGTCTTGTACCTGGTTCAATTCGGCGGCACCGTCATCATGCGTAAAGAGCCGCACATTTATGTGGCAAACTGGTTCTTCTTGGCATTTATCGTCACCATCGCCATGCTGCACCTGGGCAACAACGCCACGGTTCCTGCAGTTCTGTTCGGCGGCGAATTCACCAAGAGCTACATCGTTTGGGCCGGCGTTCAAGACGCTATGACCCAATGGTGGTACGGCCACAACGCCGTGGGCTTCTTCCTGACGGCTGGTTTCTTGGGCATGATGTACTACTTCGTGCCAAAGCAAGCTGAGCGTCCGGTGTATTCCTACCGCTTGTCCGTGATCCACTTCTGGGCTCTGACCTTCTTGTACATCTGGGCTGGTCCCCACCACTTGCACTACACCGCTCTGCCGGATTGGGTGCAAACGTTGGGTATGACCTTCTCCGTTATGCTGTGGATGCCGTCTTGGGGCGGTATGATCAACGGTGTGATGACCCTGTCGGGTGCTTGGCACAAGCTGCGCACTGACCCGGTCTTGCGCTTCATGGTCGCTTCTGTTGGTTTCTACGGTATGTCCACCTTCGAAGGCCCGCTCATGTCTGTGAAAGCTGTGAACTCTCTCAGCCACTACACGGATTGGACCATCGGCCACGTGCACGCTGGTGCTTTGGGTTGGAACGCACTGATTTCCTTCGGTGCAATCTACTACTTGGTGCCGAAACTGTGGAAACGTGATCGCTTGTACTCCTTGCGCTTGGTGAACACGCACTTCTGGATCTCTACGATCGGTATCGTGCTGTACATCGCTGCCATGTGGGTGTCGGGCATCATGCAAGGTTTGATGTGGCGTACGTATGACAGCCTCGGCTTCTTGCAGTACTCCTTCATCGAAACTGTTGAAGCGATGCACCCGTACTACATCATTCGCGCAACGGGCGGCTTGCTGTTCGTCTTGGGCGCAGTGGTGATGACCTATAACCTGATCCGCACGGCCAAAGGCCATGTGCGCGATGAAGCACCGATTGGTCTCGACCAACCGGCAGCTGCAGAATAAGGGAGGCAGTTATCATGCAACAAGTGCTTGAAAGAAACTTTATCCTCCTCACCGTTGTGACCTTGCTTACGGTTGCTATCGGTGGTTTGGTGCAGCTCGTTCCGCTTTACACGATGGAAAGCACCATCGAAAAAGTGGATGGCGTTCGTCCGTACAGCCCGCTCGAACTGGCGGGTCGGAGCATCTACATCCGTGAAGGTTGCTACCTTTGCCACTCGCAGATGATCCGTCCTTTCCGTGACGAAGTGGAACGCTACGGCCATTACTCTTTGGCTGCAGAAAGCATGTACGATCACCCGTTCCAATGGGGTTCGAAACGTACCGGTCCTGACCTTGCTCGCGTTGGCGGCAAGTACTCGAACGACTGGCACATGGCTCACTTGATCAATCCGCGCGAAGTTGTGCCGGAATCGATCATGCCGGGCTATCCGTTCCTCATGCGTCCGCTGAACGTTCCGAAAATCGCAGGGGAAATGAAAACCCTGGAATTCGTCGGCGTTCCGTACACGGATGATCAAATCGCAAATGCCCAAGCAGACTTGATGGCGCAAGCCAACCCGGATGCTGACGGTGCTGACGCTGTAACCGAACGTTATGGCAAAGCCGTTGTGGGTAATTTCGATGGCGACACTTCCACCTTGACCGAGATGGACGCCCTTGTGGCCTATCTCCAAATGCTGGGTACGCTTGTGGACACCACGTCCTACAAAACCAGCCCGGATGGGAGATAAGTCATGGATTTGATGACCATTCTTGAATTGGCAAAATCAGCTTGGGTCGTATGGCTCACGTTGGTCTTCGCTGGCATCGTGTTCTGGGCATTTCGTCCCAGCAACAAGAAGCGCTTCGAAGACGACGCCATGATCATCTTTAAGAATAACGGTGATAAAGGAGGACACGCTCATGGCTAACATCGAACGTGATGAAGTCAGCGGCACCGAGACCACCGGTCACGAGTGGGACGGTCTTAAAGAGCTGAATACGCCTCTGCCGCGTTGGTGGCTGTGGACCTTCTGGGCCACGATCATCTTCTCCGTCGTCTGGTGGGTCCTGTACCCGTCCTGGCCGACGTTGAACGGCTACTGGAAAGGCACGTTGAACTACTCTTCTCGTGTCGACGTTGCTAACGACTTGGCAGCACGTGATGCATCACGCGCTGGCGAATTGAAGAAGTTTGCGACGCTGGGCATCGCTGATGTCGCAGCTGACAAAAAGCTTTCTGAATTCGCCATGGCTGGCGGCAAAGTGATCTTTGCCGACAACTGCGCACCGTGTCACGGTTCCGGCGGTACGGGTGCTCCGGGTTATCCGGTGCTGGCAGATGACGATTGGCTGTGGGGTGGTTCTCTCGAAGCAATCGAGACCACCGTACGCTACGGCATCCGCTCCACCCACGACGACACCCGCGTCAGCGAAATGCCGGTGTTCAGCGATGACTACCTGAGCGATGCTCAGATCACCGCTGTTGCCGACCATGTCCTGTCGCTCGGTGGTGCTGGTTCCAGCTCCGCAGCTGGAGCTCAAGTCTTTGCCGACGAGTGTGCTGCTTGCCACGGTGAAAACGGCGAAGGTGGTCGTGACTTCGGTGCTCCGAAGTTGAACGATGGCATCTGGCTCTATGCCGGCAGCAAAGCTGACTTGGTTGCTCAGATCGGCAAACCGAAGCACGGTGAAATGCCGTCTTGGCTTGGTCGTCTGGATGACGCGTCCATCAAGCAAGTGTCGATTTACGTGCACTCACTTGGCGGCGGTGAATAAGTCCCTTAAAGCGCACGTCTTAGCGCTTTAAGCAAAACTGAGGGGGGGAGAGTTCCATGGTATGGTTCTCCCCCCTTTTTGCTTAAAATAATTTGTTATGACCTTTAGTATTTTCTGTAACCGAACGCCTAAGAATTCGATTTAAAGAGGATCCCCATGGACCATCACCACGAAGAAAACTATCACCATGTGCCGTCGTCTCCGTCTTTGTACGCGAAGCACAAGAAAATCTACCCGCAAAACATTTCGGGTTATTTTCGCACTTTGAAGTGGAAAGTCAGCGCCGCTGTCTTTGCCTTTTACTTCTTGGCACCTTGGATCCGTTGGGATCGTGGTGAAGGTCAGCCGGACCAAGCCATTTTGGCGTCCATGAACTTGCGCCGTCTGTATATGTTCGACATCGAAATCTGGCCGCAGGAAATTTATTACCTGACCGGGATTTTAGTTTTGGCCGCCGTCGGACTGTTCTTGGCCACCGCCATGGCCGGACGTGTCTGGTGTGGCTTCGTATGTTGGCAAACCGTTTGGACCGACCTATTTGTTTGGGTTGAACGCAAGCTTGAAGGGGACCGCAACAAACGCAAACGTTTTGATGCGCAACCTTGGAACTTCGACAAAATCTGGCGCAAAACGGCCAAACAGTTGATCTGGATTGCCTTTTCGCTGCTCACGGGTGCTGGGTTCTTGTTCTTCTTCAACGACGCCCCCTCCACAGCCATGAGCTTGCTTGACGGCAGCGGCACTGAAGCCGAATACGGGTTTACCGCATTGTTTGGCGCGACCACCTATTTGTTGGCCGGTTTTGCTCGTGAACAAGTTTGCATCTACATGTGTCCGTGGCCGCGCTTCCAAGGTGCGATGTTCGACGAACACTCCATGATCGTGACCTACGAAGCTTGGCGTGGTGAACCGCGTGGTAAAGCCAAAGAAAAAGAAGCCAAGGATTTGGGCGACTGTGTCGATTGCGACCTGTGCGTCAATGTCTGCCCCACGGGCGTGGATATCCGCGAAGGCGATCAATTCCAATGCATCGGCTGTGCCCTGTGCGTGGACGCTTGTAATTCCATCATGGCCAAACTGGGCCGTCCGGGTGAATTGATCACGTATGATTCCGTGTCCAACCAAATGGCGCGTGAACGCGGCCTGCCGGACAAAAAACGCCTGATCCGCAAACGCACCATTGCCTATATGGTGATGCTCAGCGCCGTGGTCGGTTTGATGACATATGGTTTGATGAACCGCTCAGAGCTGGAAATCAACGTTCAGCGCGACCGCGCACCGCTGTTTGTGCAGTTGTCCAGCGGCGAAATTCGCAACGGCTATACGTTTAAACTGTTGAACATGATCAACGAGCCCCAAGACTTCACCCTGTCCATTGCCGGGTTGAACGGTGCAAAGATGACTGTTATCAACGTCGCCAAATATCCGGTCAATCAGGTCGAGCTGCATGCTCCGGGCGATACCGTTACAACGTTCCGCATTTTTGTGCGCACGCCGCGGGCCAGTGTCGACGATCAGTTCGAAGACATGAGCTTCATTTTGACCAATACCGCAACCGGCAAGGTCACAAACTATCCGCAACGCTTTGCGGGCCCGGATAAGTAAGGCATTTGATAAAGACTATGCAAAAGAAAGCCATGCCAAAAAAAGCCATGCCAAAAAAAGAACGGCAAGATGGATGGTGGTACCCTTGGATTTTTGTGGCGGCCTTTGCTGTCATCATCTCGGTCAATGGAACCATGGCGTTTTTCGCCGTGGATTCCTGGACCGGGCTGGAAACCAAGAACCACTTCACCGAAGGCGTCGAATACAACGACATCTTGGAACAAAACAAGCGCCAAGACGCCTTGGAGTGGACGACCACACTCGCTTACGAGACCATCCCTACCCAAGGTGATCCACGTGCCGGTCAATTCTTGCTCAGCTTCAAAACCAAAGACGGACATGGCGTTGACGGGTTGACCATCCAAGCCCGCGCCATGCGCCCGACCCATGAAGGCTATGATCAAGACCTGATCTTCACCGCACGCGGCAAGGGTGTCTATGTGGCCAACGCCACCCTGCCCTTGCCCGGGCAGTGGGAGCTACGCTACCGCGCCGAACGCGCTGATGAGCTTTATCGCGAACGACAACGTGTCGAGGTTCGTTAATGACCACGCCGCAAGGCGATAACACCCCTGGGACTTGCCTACACTGTGGGGAGCCCATACCGCCCTCGTCCACCGGGGGCGAAAGGTTTTGTTGCGGGGGGTGTCGCGCGGCTTATGAAATGATCCAGGGTTTAGGCCTGGACAGCTATTACCAGCGCCGTTGCCTGGACCCCGACCAGCCGGTTTTGCGCCCCGACGAAATGGACGCCCGGTTTGATTTCGAAGCCTACACCCAAACCGAAGACGACGGCCCCAACACCCTGCACCTGATGGTCGAAGGCCTTCAGTGCGCCGCGTGTGTGTGGCTCATTGAAACGGTGTTGAGAAAGCATCCCGGTGTGCTTCACGCCCGCATCAACATGACCACGCGTCGGCTGGTGTTGAAGTGGGACCCGGAGCAGACGTCCGCCGATGACTTGGTCAGCGAAGTCGCAAAGCTCGGCTATCGTTTGGCGCCATATGACCCCACGCTGATTTCCGCCGAAACGCAACAGCGCGAAAAGGCCTTGCTGCGTGCCATGGTCGTTGCCGGCTTTGCCGCGGGCAACGTGATGTTGTTTTCCGTCTCTGTTTGGGCGGGCCATTCGACGGGTATGGGCGAGTTTACCCGTGGGCTGATGCACTGGCTCTCGGCTTTGGTGGCGCTGCCCGCCATTGCATACTCCGCGCGCCCATTTTTCAACAGTGCGCTCACCGCCCTCAAGGCCGGGCGCACCAACATGGATGTGCCGATTTCTTTGGCCGTGTTGTTGGCGTCTTCTATGAGCTTGGTTGAAACCATCCGGCTCAGCCAACACGTCTATTTCGACAGCGCCATATCTCTGGTCTTTTTCTTGTTGATTGGGCGCTATTTGGACAGCCGCGCGCGTGGGCGTGCACGGTCTGCAGGTGAAAATTTGATGGGGCTTCGCGCGCGCGCCGTCACCATCTTGTTGGACGACGGCGGACGCGAAGTCGCACCCCCTGAAAAGCTCAAACCCGGGATGAAATTTTTAACATCTACGGGCGAACGCATTGCCGCAGACGGCTTAGTCCTTGCGGGCGAAAGTGACATCGATACCTCTCTCATCAATGGTGAAAGCATCCCCGTCCAAGCCAAGCCCGGCGAACAGGTCTTTGCCGGGACCTTGAACCTCAGCGGCGCGTTGACCATTGAAGTCACCCAAACGGGCGAAGACACGCTGTTGGGTGAGATTGTGCGTCTGATGGAAGCCGCCGAAGACGCCCGCGCCAAGTTCGTGGCCCTGGCCGACCGGGTGGCACGGCTGTATGCCCCTGTGGTCCACACACTGGCCGCCAGCGCGTTCTTGGGCTGGTGGCTGTTGGGCGGACTGGTGTGGCAAGACAGTTTGATGATCGCCATTGCGGTCCTGATTATCACGTGCCCCTGCGCGCTCGGCCTAGCGGTTCCGGCGGTGCAGGTCGTCGCAGGCGGACGCTTCCTTGCACGCGGCATCTTGATGAAATCCGGCACGGCGCTGGAACGTTTGGCGTCCATTGACGTCGCCGTGTTCGACAAAACCGGCACACTCACCCAAGGCGCGCCGCATTGGATAAACCGCGCCGAAATTGACGAAGACGATGTCCAACTGGCCGCATCCCTGGCGGTGTCGAGCAAGCACCCCCTTTCACGCGCCCTGTGCCTCGACGTCGCAGGCATCAAAGCCGCTGAAGGTGTGCAAGAAGTTCCGGGCTTCGGCCTGAAGCTCGCCACGCCCGACGGAGAAGTCCGTTTGGGTCGGGGCAGCTGGTGTGCCAATGCCAAAGACCATGAAGGTGCTGAGGCTGAACTGTGGCTGTCCAAGCCGAACGCCGAGCCCATCCGTTTTGCCTTCATAGACCAAATCCGCGCCGACGCTGCAGAGGTCATTGAGCACCTCAAATCCCAGGGCATCAAAGTTATGCTGTTGTCGGGCGACCGTGCCCCTGCTGTTCAGGCCACAGCCGAATTGGCGGGGATCGAGGACTGGCACGCCGGATTAAAACCGGGGGACAAGGTCGACCACCTGCTCCAGCTTGCCCAAGACGGCAAAAAGGCCATGATGGTGGGCGATGGGCTTAACGACGCCCCGGCTTTGGCTGCGGCGCACGTGTCCCAATCCCCCTCCTCTGCCGCCGATGTCAGCCAAACAGCTGCGGACGTGGTGTTCCAAGGTGATAAGCTCGCCCCTGTATTGGAAAGCCTCAAGGTCGCAAAACTGGCCGACAAACTGATCAAGCAAAACTTCGCCCTGTCGTTCCTGTATAACGCCTTCACCATCCCCTTGGCCTTGGCCGGATATGTCACGCCCTTGATTGCGGCCGTGGCCATGTCGACGTCTTCTTTGGTTGTCATCGGCAACTCTTTGCGGTTAGGGTGGCGCACCCGCAAAGTCACGGACGCGGATGCCTTACACCAACCCGTCCCGCCTGTCATTGAGACCCCGGAGCCCTAGCCCGAAGGAAGCCTGATATGGAAGTCCTACTGTATCTCATCCCCATCGCCTTGTTTCTAGGCTTGGCTGGCTTGGCAGCGTTTATGTGGTCGCTGAAATCGGGCCAGTTCGACGATATGGAAGGCAATGCCAGCCGTATTTTGTTCGAAGAAGACATGCCGTCTCCTGCACCAAAACCTAACGATCACTCAAAAGACGAAAATAAAGACTAGTGCTGATGACGGCGATCAAGACTGATCGCCACCACCAACGGCACACCAGCCGCCAACAGGTGCTTGATGGAGTGGCCCGACAGTGTCTCGCCCAAAGCATGGAACAGCTCCACATCGGAGAACTCGGTCACTTTTGCAAGGCCGTACCACACCATGGCCCAAATGATCATGCGCCACGTGATCCACACGCGACCATGGGACGCATCGTTTGACCACATCCACAAAATCAGCGGAATAACCAACGCCGGCACGATCTGGACCAACACATACGCGCGCAGGTCGTCCGTCAGCTTCCAATGCAGCGCGAGAGCGATGCCCAAAGCGACCAAAATGGGCAAAGCGATGTGGGCGCCCATGCGCGGTGAAATGCGGTCCGCAATCACAGCTGCCGTCAGCGCCATAAAGCCCGCGACGATAGGCACACGGTCCCAAAACAAAGTGTCGTGGTTTGGCTCTAAGTGATAGTAGGCAGAGCCCGGCCCGACAAATACAATGGCAATGAAAAACACCACCAGCGGCAGACGCGCATCATGCAGCCAGCTGCCAGTGCTGCGGGTCACGGCAATACACTTCCCCATCACCCACAAGCCATAAAGACCGAACAGCGTGAACGGCAGGTTTGACGCCACGTCGGCGAAGTTCGGCACGCCCAACCATCCGCGCATATCGGCGAAGTTGTGATATTCCACGGGCTGGGGGATCGGTCCGGAAAAGATAAACATGGATGCTGAAATCACAGCTGTGACGGCGAAAAGAACGACGTATTTCATTTGTGCGCTCATGACACACCCCCTTTCGCTTCGGCCAAGGACTTGACGGCGGGATAGTCCGTTTTGCCACTGCCCAGAAGCGGCAGCTCATCAACGCTCAGGATGGTTTTGGGCACCATGATCTCGGCGATGCCTTGGGCTTTGGCGGCCTTCAACAAATCCTCACGGTTGGCGTTTTCAAAGTCGGACACCAAAACCACCTGCTCGCCTTTTTTGGGATCGGGCTGCGTCACGGCGGCGTGACGGTTGTCGGCCCAGACCTTGTGCGCCAATTCTTCCACTGCGCCCAAAGACACCATTTCTCCAGCAATTTTGGCAAAGCGTTTAGCGCGGCCCTGGATTTTCACGAAACCGTGTTCATCGATGCTAACGATGTCGCCCGTGTCGTACCAACCGCCGTCCGGCGGCACCAGCACCCCTGGATTGTCGGCCAAAAAATAGCCCTTCATCACATTGGCGCCGCGCACAACCAAGCGCCCTCCGTCATTTATACCCGGAACGGGCTCAAGCTTCTTCTCAATGCCGGGCAACAAACGGCCAACGGTTCCGGCTTTGTAGTGCATCGGCGTGTTGAACGACAGAACGGGAGCGGTTTCCGTGGCCCCATAGCCTTCTAAAATGCGCAGGCCGAACTTGTCGGCAAACACGCGCCGGGTTTCGTCTTTGACTTTCTCAGCACCTGCACAGACATAGCGCACCTTGAAGAAGTCATACGGGTTCGCCATGCGGGCATAGCCAGCCAAGAACGTATCCGTGCCGAACAACACGGTTGCTTTGGTGTCGTAGACCAATTCCGGCACGATGCGATAATGCAAAGGCGACGGATACAAGAACGTATTGATGCCCGCAAGCACCGGCAACAACAGCCCAGCGCTTAAACCGAAGCTGTGGAAGATCGGTAAGGCGTTAAATACGGTGTCGGTCGGATTGAATTCAATGCGTGACGACAACTGATAGCGATTGGCCAGCAAGTTGTTGTGGCTCAACACCACGCCCTTGGGCTTGCCTTCGGACCCAGACGTGAACAACACGGCGGCAGCTGCACCGGGATCTTTGACAAAGCGGCGATGCCAAGACTTCGCACCGCACGTCGCCGTCCAAACAGCACCAAGTTTATCCAAGAGACCAATATCGGCCTTCACGTCTTCCAAGTAGACAACTTCCGCATGGCGGGACAGTTCTTCGATATCTTGGTTTAAATCAGCAGCCTCTACAAATACCCGCGATGTCACGACAACTTTGGCTTCAGCCGTGTGAACGGCTGAAATCATGTTGCCCACACCTGCGGAATAATTCAGCATTGCGGGAACGCGGCCGATGGCTTGAAGGGCAAAGAACGTCACCGCGCCGCCTACCGCGTTTGGCAACAAGACCCCTACCGTGTCTTGCGGCGCGCTCAATTTCTTCAGCTGACGTCCCAAGGCAATGGACCCCGTCACCAGCTTGTTATAGCTGATGGGCTCGCGCTTGATGTCTTCCAAAATCGGCGCGTCCCCGCCATGGATTGCGCGCGCGTCCAGCACTGCAGAAAACAGAGTTTGATGCTGACGACTCGAGTCAAACATCAGATCGCTCATAATGTCGTAAAGTTCCAGCCCAGCTTGCTCGCGGCGTTTTGCGCCTTTGAAGTCTTCGTTCACCGTGAGGCGACGCGGTTTCAAAATCGTCAGCGTGATTTTTGGAAACCAGCGACGGCGCACTGTGCCTTTCAGACGTGAAAAGACCGTGTACTGGGTACCGTCTATCCGAATAGGCAAAACGTCTGCATCCGCCTTATCTGCGATTAACGCCGGACCTTCGTAGACTTTCATCAAGCCGCCGGTGACGGTGATGCGGCCTTCTGGAAAGATCACGCACTTGAAGCCCTTACCCACTTCTTTGATCAACGACTTGGTCGACAGCGGCTTGGTGGGGTCCATGGGAAAGGCGTTGACCAAAGCCAAGAACGGCTTCATCCACCAGCGCCCGGCGATGTGCGTGTTGACCGCAAACAACGGTTTTTCCGGCAAGAACGCCGCCAGCAATGCTGCGTCTAAGAATGAAACATGATTGACCACAATCACGGCGCGCTCGCCCACGGCTTTCCAGTGCTCCAAGCCTTTCACTTCAGCGCGGTAAGCCAACTTGAAGATGGTGCGCAACACGGCCTTCAAGACTTCGTCGGGCAACAGCTTACAAATGTAAAGCGCAACGCCCGCATTGGCGATGGCGACCCACAAGAAAATATGCGGAACGCTGGCCCCGGCCCCCAACAAGGCGGAGATCACCAAAGCCGAAACCACCATGAACAAGGCGTTCAAGATGTTGTTGGACGCGATGTTGCGCGAACGGTGGCTGTCTTCACCCCGGCTTTGCAAGATGGCGTACAGCGGCACGATATAAAGCCCGCTGGAGATCGCCACCAACAGCAAGTCCACGATGATGCGCAGGCCCATCCACGTCGAAAGGAATACACCGGCGGACGCCAACGTCTCATCGTGTGCGACCAGGGCGTAACCATGGGTGCTGGCGAAGTAGAGATCGACCATAAACACGGTCATCAACAGGGCACCAAACGGCACATACTTGGCTGTCACTTCGCCTTTCAACAGGCGGTTACACAAGACCGATCCGACGGCGATACCGATGGAAAAGATCGACAAAAACAGCGTCACAACGGTTTCGTCGGCAGCCAAGGTGTCTTTAGCAAAGGTCGGAAACTGGCTGAGGAACGTTGCCCCCACCAGCCAAAACCAGGAAATGCCTAAGATGGAAAGAATGATGTCGCGGCGGCTTGCGGCGTGGCGCATCATCGAACCCGTGGCGCGCACGATGTTGAAATCGACGTTTAAGTCTTCAGCCAACGCGGGGGCTTTGGGAATGAAGAGACTTGAGACATACCCCAGCACAGCGATCCCAATGATCAGGGCCGACACCAGCAACACACCGCCGTCGTTCAAGATCAATAGACCGCCAGCGATGGTGCCGATCAAGATGGCGAGAAACGTTCCAGCCTCGACCATGGCGTTGGCACCGATGAGTTCGTCTTGATGCAGGTGTTGCGGCAAGATCGCATACTTGACCGGACCAAACAGGCTGGACTGCAGCCCCATGAAAAACAAAACGGCGAGTAGAGACCAGACACTTCCGCTCAAAAACGCAGCGGCGGCCCCCACCATAATCAGGATTTCAGCCGCTTTGACCTTGCGCGCAATGGACGCTTTGTCGAAGCGGTCCGCCAACTGTCCCGCCGTGGCGCTGAACAGGAAAAACGGCAAGATGAACACACCTGCCGCAACCGTCACCAACACCGGACCGTCCAAGCCGGACACTTCCGCCAATTGATAGGTCACCAACATGATCAACGCGCTTTTGAACAAGTTATCGTTCATCGCACCTAAAAACTGGGTGACAAACAACGGTAAAAAGCGCCGTGTTTTGGCCAAATGGATCAGATCGTTACTCATGTTCAATACCCCCGGCGCCGGGCGCTCTGCCCTGCACGATACGTTGTGAGCTTAACAGGCATGCCCGCATATTTCGAAACAAATACGAGCACGCCCTTCATAACTAAACGTATGTTTACATTACGCAGCTCATTTTGCAAACAATTGTTTACATACGAGCGCGTGCGAGGCACACCCAAAGTCATCTTGAAACGCTTGTGGGTGGAGTTATGGTATTGAATACAGATGGTTAGACAAAACAAAACGCCGCCCAAAAAAGGCGGCGTTTGGCAGGTTATTTTGATAAGAAAGGAGCTGTTTAAGCGCCTTTGTTCATGTCGATGGCGTAGCCTTCGCCGCGAACGGTGCGAATCATGTCCAGGGCCCCTTCGGTATTCAGCGCTTTGCGCAGTCGACGAATGTGGACGTCGACCGTGCGGTCTTCGACATAGACGTCACGCCCCCAAACCAGATCCAACAGGCGTTCGCGCGAAAACACGCGACCGGGCTTTTCCATCAAGGTTTTGAGCAAGCGAAACTCGGTCGGGCCAAGGTGGATGAAGTTCCCGCCACGATTGACCTTGTGCTGGGCCAAGTCCATGACGATGTCGGCGTATTCGATGGTTTCCGAGCTCAACGACGGGTTGGAGCGGCGCAGCAAGCCCTTCAGGCGCGCCACGACTTCGCGGGGGCTGTAGGGTTTGACAACATAGTCGTCCGCACCCGTTTCGATGCCACGAACGCGGTCTTCTTCTTCACCGCGGGCGGTCAGCATCAAAATGGGGATTTCGCGGGTATCGGTATCGCTGCGCAGTTGGCGGCAAACTTCAATGCCGCTCAAACCCGGCAACATCCAATCCAAAACGATGGCGTCGGGAACATTTTCTTGGGCCATCATCAAACCGTCTTCGCCATTTTCCGCCATCATCACCCGGAAGCCTTCTTTTTCCAGGTTATAGGACAGCATCTCAGCTTGGGGTGGTTCGTCTTCGACGATCAGAACAGTCTGGCTCATGTATGCGTACTCCTCACCCCTTAGCCGACCACTGTCTCACTGGACAGGTCGTTTTTGGGGCGTTCTTCTGACGGCTTTTCGCCGGAAACCAAGAAGTGGACATTTTCGGCGATGGACGTAACGTGATCGCCAATGCGCTCCACATTCTTGGCAATAAACAAAAGGTGCGTGCACGCCGTGATGTTGCGCGGGTCTTCCAGCATGTAGGTCAGAAGCTCGCGAAACAGGCTGGTGTGCATCATATCGACTTCTTCGTCGCGCAGGCGCACGGCGTTGGCTTTGGCCACGTCGCGGGTGCCATAGGCATCCAAAACGTTGCCGATCATGCTTTGCACTTGGCGCGCCATGCGTTGAATGGTGGCCGTTGCGTCACCGACGGTGTCCATCTCGGAAAGCGTCTGGGTGCGCTTGGCAACGTTTTTGGCGTAATCGCCGATGCGTTCCAAGTTGGACGCCATCTTCAACGCCACCACAACGGCACGCAAATCGTCGGCCATGGGTTGGCGCAAGGCCAAAACTTTAATGGTGAAGTTGTCGAGATCTTCTTCCAAAGCATCAATTTTGATGTCTGAATCGATGACTTTTTTCGCCAGCTCAACATCGTTGCGCGCCAACGCGTCAACGGCGTCGCTCAACTGACGTTCGGCCAAGCCACCCATTTCCGCAATCACACTGTCGATGCGGCCCAGGTCTTCGTCGAATGAAGTAACGATATGGTCTTGTTCCAACATAATTCGATCCCTTAGCCGATTTTACCGGTGACGTAAGCTTGGGTGCGTTCGTCTTTCGGGTTGGTGAAGATTTCGTCCGTACCGCCCGATTCCACCAAGTCGCCCAAGTGGAAGAACGCGGTTTTTTGCGACACACGCGCAGCCTGCTGCATGGAGTGCGTCACCATGATGATGGTGTAATTGTCTTTAAGTTCGTCGATCAGCTCTTCGATCTTCGCCGTGGCGATGGGATCAAGGGCCGAGCACGGCTCGTCCATCAAGATAACTTCGGGCTCAACCGCAATAGCGCGGGCAATGCACAGACGTTGCTGCTGACCACCGGAAAGGCCAGTGCCCGGAGAATCCAAGCGATCACGGACTTCGTCCAGCAACCCGGCTTTTTCCAAGCTGGTGAGGACGATTTCATCCATGTCCGCACGGGTCTTGGCCAGACCATGGATTTTCGGACCATAGGAAATGTTGTCGTAAATGGATTTCGGGAACGGGTTGGGTTTTTGAAACACCATGCCAACGCGCGCACGCAGGTGAACCACATCCACACCTTTGGAATAGATGTTTTCCCCGTCCAGCTTGATTTCTCCTTCGACGCGGCAACCGTCCACCACATCGTTCATGCGGTTCAAGCAACGCAAGAAGGTGGATTTACCGCAACCGGACGGACCGATCAGTGCTGTAACTTGGTTGGACGGAATGTCTAAGTTGATGCCTTTCAGCGCTTGTTTATCTCCGTAAAACACATCAACGGATTGTGCCGTCACTTTGTGTGGGTTCGAAGGGGCCACAGAAATTCCCTGCTCTTTTTCCGGCAGATCCGTGTGAATAGCGAGTTCCATAGGGTCGCACTCCTTACCAGCGACGTTCGAAAGACTTGCGCATGATGACCGCAAGAATGTTCATCGTAATCAAGAAACCAAGCAGAATGATAATAGCACCCGCTGTGCGTTCAGAGAACGCGCGTTCGGGGCTGTCTGCCCAGATGTAAATTTGCACCGGCAGAGCCGTGGCCGGGTCGGTAAAGGCCGCCGGAATGTCGACAATGAAGGCCACCATGCCGATCATCAGCAACGGCGCACTTTCACCAAGCGCCTGAGCCATGCCGATAATCGTCCCCGTCAGCATACCCGGCATCGCCAATGGCAACACGTGGTGTGTGATGGTTTGGATGGGGCTTGCGCCCATGCCCAAAGCCGCTTCGCGAATGGACGGCGGCACGGAGCGCAACGCGGCGCGACCGGCAATGATAATGGTCGGCAAAGTCATCAGCGCCAACACCATGCCCCCCACAAGCGGGGCTGAACGGGGCATGCCGAAGAAGTTCAAGAACATGGCCAAGCCCAGCAGACCGAACACGATGGACGGCACGGCGGCGAGGTTGTTGATGTTGACCTCGATCATGTCGGTCCATTTGTTTTTCGGCGCGAACTCTTCCAGATACACCGCCGTCATCACACCCAGCGGGAATGAGAGCAACAAGCACACCGACAAGCTCAAGAACGAACCCATGACCGCGCCTAAGATGCCGGCCTGTTCCGGTTCACGTGAATCGCCCGAGGTGAAGAACGTCGTATTAAATTGCAGCTCGATGGTGTCTTGGGCGATCCATTGATCCACCCAGGCGATTTCTTGGTCCGACACACGACGGTCGTCTTCAGGCAACGTGCGGTCAATTTGACCCTTCATCAGCATGTCGATATCATCAGAAGCCGTCAGCCAAAGTTTGCGCGATTGCCCCAACACATCGGGGTTCTCGACATAATACTCACGCACTTCAAAACCAGCGCCGGAGCTCATCAACTTGTACAGCTTACGCTTGTCTTGACGCCCCGTGACTTCTGGGAACGCTTCACGCATGGCGTCTTTGACGATGCCACCCCAGTCATTGTCATTGATCCGCGCTTCGTCGAATTGAACCGTCAGTGCCACATGGGTCTGACTGATCGCGCCGGAGCCACGAATAAAGACGGCAACCAACATGATGGCCAGGAACGCAACGGCGACACCGATGGCGGCCACACCATAAGAACGAAAACGTTTCTCGGCAGCGTAACGTTTTTTCAAGCCCGCTTGGACGAGCTCTGAATTGGAAAGCTGATCAGTCATATTGCTCTCGATACTTATTCACGATGTGCAGCGCGATCACGTTCAAGAACAACGTGACGACAAACAACATCAAGCCCAAAGCGAACGCGGCCAATGTTTTGGCGCTGTCGAATTCTTGGTCACCCGTAAGCAACGTCACGATTTGAACCGTCACGGTGGTCACGGCTTCTAACGGGTTAGCCGTTAAGTTTGCGGCCAGACCAGCGGCCATCACAACGATCATGGTTTCACCGATGGCGCGCGATGCGGCCAACAACAAACCGCCTGCGATGCCCGGAAGGGCCGCGGGGACGATCACGTTGCGAATGGTTTCGGACTTGGTTGCACCGATGCCCAACGAACCCTCGCGCAAGGACTGCGGAACGGCGTTGATCACGTCATCGGACAGGGATGAAATCAGCGGAATGATCATAATGCCCATGACCAAGCCTGCGGCCAGTGCACTTTCGGACGAAACATCCAGGCCGACACCTTCACCCGTTCCCCGGATCCACGGCGCCACAATCAGAGCGGCGAAAAAGCCGTAAACAACGGTGGGGATACCGGCCAGAACTTCCAAGATCGGTTTGATCCAGCTGCGCACATTGCGGTGAGCGTACTCGGCCAGATAGATGGCTGAAAATAAGCCAATGGGGGCAGCGACAACCAATGCAATGAAACTGATCAAGAGTGTGCCCGCAAAAAGCGGTATGGCGCCAAATGCAGCAGATGAGCCGACCTGGCCTTCATACATGGCCGTCTGCGGGCTCCATTGGGTACCGAACATGAAATCCACAAACGGGACTTCACCGAAAAAACGCGACGATTCAAAAATGAGCGACGCGACGATACCGACAGTGGTCAAAATCGCGACCGTGGAACTGAGGATCAAAATACCTTTGATCCCGCTTTCCACGGCCTTCTTCACGCGGCGGGCTGGCGTGACGTACATCCGGCCTCCACCGGCCCGACCTGCGCGAATTGTTTCAGCTGTTGTTGTCACAACAAAAATTCCTAAACAAATTGAGAGATGGTTGGGGACAATCCCCAACCATCGCCCAGTGACATTATTTAACGTCGTCGTTGACGTTGTTTGCCAGACCCATTGCCGCTTTTTGGAACTTCATGCGTTCCGCTTTCGGCGCAGGAATCATGCCTTTGTCGGTCAAGTAGCCTTCATCACCCCAAGCTTTTTCGCTGGTGAATTCAGCCAGGTATTCTTTGATACCCGGGACTTTGCCGATGTGTGCGGTTTTCACGTAGAACCACAGCGGGCGAGAAACCGGGTATTTACCGGAAGAGATGTTTTCGAACTTCGGTTCCACACCGTTGATGGTGGAGCCTTGGATTTTGTCAGCGTTTTGGTCCAAGAAGGAGAAGCCGAAGATACCCAGAGCGTTCGGGTTAGCTTCCAATTTTTGAACGATCAGGTTGTCGTTTTCGCCAGCTTCGACGAAAGCGCCGTCTTCACGAACCGTGTGGCACAATGTTTTGTATGCTTTTTTGTCAGACTTTTTCAGAGCTTTGATCCAAGCAAACTTTTTGCAGCCGCCTTCCATGGCGAGGCTAACAAATGCGTCACGGGTACCGGAGGTCGGCGGCGGGCCGAGCACTTCGATTTTCACGTTCGGCAGATCGGAGCGCACGTCTTTCCACGTTTTGTGGGTGTTTTCCATCAGCTTGCCGTCTTCACCAGCGGGGATGTCTTTGGCCAGGGCCAAGAACAGGTCTTTGGTGGTCAGCGCAAATTTGCCAGCTTTTTTGGAGTTGGCGACAACGATGCCGTCATAACCGATTTTAACAGCGGTGATGTCGGTGATGCCGTTTTTGACACACTGAGCAACCTGGGACTTTTTGATGCCGCTCGACGAGTTGGTGATGTCCGGATGGCCTTCACCAATACCTGCGCAGAACAGCTTCAAGCCGCCGCCAGAGCCGGTGGATTCGATCACCGGGGTTTTGAAGGAAGTGGTTTTACCGAATTGTTCGGCCACTGCGGTGGCGAACGGGAAAACCGTGGAAGAACCGACGATGCGGATCTGGTCACGTGCTTGTGCAGTACCTGCAACAACGACGCTGCCGAGTGCAGCGATCATAAGGGTCTTTTTGAACATCTCGTCCAAACTCCTCTAAGGGCTTAAAAAAACTTGTCCTCATACGCACATCATATGCGCGTAAACACTGTCGCAAGCTATTGCCCTGCAGGGTCCCTTTTATGAAAGATATGTTACAGATATGTGACGAGCAAAAAGCTAAGCTTTTTGAGGGTGTTGCGACTTTTCAAGGGGCAGCTGAACCGAAAAAGTAGCCCCTTGTGACAGTTCGCTTGTCACAATCAAGCGGCCGCGGTGGCGATTGATGATGTGTTTGACAATGGCGAGTCCCAAACCGGTCCCTCCCATGGCGCGCGAACGGCTTTTGTCGATGCGGTAAAACCGCTCTGTCAGGCGTGACAGGTGCTCAGGTGCGATTCCCTCACCTTGGTTGGTGACGGAGACCTCGACCCCCGGCTCGCCGGTGTCTTGCATGTTGTTCACCAAAGCCGCTTTGAGGTTCACAGGACTATCGCTTGCGCCGTACTTCACAGCGTTATCGACCAAGTTCTGGAACACTTCACGCAATTGGTCTTCATCACCGTAAACTTCTGGGAAGTCGTGGGGGCACGTCAGCACCAGCGAAATGTTCTTCTTGTCGGCCCTGATCTGAATGGAATCGACGACAGCTTCTAAGATTTTGGGCAAGGCGACCTTTTCCTTCGGTCGGATGTGTTCGCGAATCTCAATTTTCGACAGAGACAACAAATCATCAATCAGGCGCGCCATGCGCCGGGCTTCGCCGTCCATAATGCCTAAGAAACGTTGACGCGCCTGTGGGTCGTCTTCAGCCGACGTTTGCAGTGTTTCGATAAAGCCGCTGACCGACGCCAAGGGAGAGCGCAGTTCGTGCGAGGCGTTGGCGACGAAGTCCGCGCGCATGGTTTCGGCATGCTTCAAAGCGGTCACTTCGTGCAGCGCCATCACCGCGCGCACAGCCAAGGCTTGGCCCTTGGGCACCGACATAATTTGCAGCTGATAGCTGCGGCGCACCGGCAGCTCGAATTCGACGTCTTTCGCACCGCTCGACTGATGACCCGCGACCGTGTTTTTCAGCGTGTCTTGGATGTGGGGTTGGCGCATCACCAAGCAGATGTCACGCCCGTGAATGGCGGAGCCCAACAATTCGTCCGCCGCCCGGTTGGCCGCCACCACGCGACGGTGTTTATCCAACAACAGCACCGGATCGGGCAGTGCGTCCAAAATGACCGAGGCCAAGGTGGTATCGACTTTGGTGACGGGTTCGGGGAACACACGCGCTTGCTTAAAACCCGCCCACACCGCGCCTGCGCCAATCACGATCACGGACAGCCAAATTTCGTGCGTGCTGAACTGATCGTCCGCCGAAAACGCGGCCAACAGGGTAAACCCCGGGACCAGCGCCATCAGCGGCGAAAAGGAAAATTCGGACGGCACAAAACGGCGCATGAAGTATCGAACCTCGCTCATTAATCGTCTAAGCCCATACCATGCTTTGTGTTCGCCGCCAAGGCAGGGCTTGAGCGCTGAAGAGACGCTGCAAAACGTATCCGTTTGACGTTAATGTATGTTATACACGTTTTGCGCATACTGGCGTGGACCTCCCGTGCCCGAAACCAAACGATCGGAGAAAAAAATGGGGCTCAAAGACCCACTTCCGACAGATCTGAAAACAGACTTAATCGAAATCAAAACCGAACCTGGGCCCAGGTGTCTGTGCCATTCGCACATGGCGGACGAAGCCACCAACCTGATCGCCGAACTGGCGCACCCCGATCGTCTCATGATTATGACGTTGCTTCATGACATGGGAGAGTTACAGGTTGATGAACTCCTCGACATCATCGGCGGCAAGCGCGACGACCTTGCCCAGCATTTAGGCCACTTGCGCGAACAATGCTTGATCACCACCCTGCGCAAAGACGACAAGACCTATTACACCTTGGACAGCCCCTATGCAGCGACGCTGATCATGGCGCTCGGCACGGCACAACGCTAAAGCGTTTGCCAAACCGCACCTATTTCATAGCAAATCTATGTAAATAGAGGCTTTTTCGCGCAACTTTATTACCCTTCCAAATCCCCAAAACCGTCTTAGATTTCAAAGCACTAATACAATGTTACTACTTTAGAAAAAACCGAAATAAACTTTATTTTGTAAGCACTTAGCTTTTTGATTTAGACTGCCTCAACACGCCCACAAAGGGCGGCGAGGCAAAACGTAATTTGGGGAAGTTTAAGTATGATCGAATGCACATCTGTTGACAGTGCAGAATTGAAGCAAGCCTGCGAAGACATGGCGTGCCTGGATTTGTTGGAATTCTTAATCAAAGAAAAATTCCCGGGACGCATCGCCATGACCGCATCTCTGCGCGCGCGCTCCACCATCGTCCAGCAAATGGTGGCGGAGGTTGATCCGAACGTTCCGATCATCTATTGCAACGCGGGCAAAGTGTTCCCCGAAAGCGAAGAGTTCAAAACCGACATCGTCAAACGTTTTGGATTCACCAATGTGTTAAGCCCCGTCGGCGACAACGAAAGCCAAATTCAAAAAGGCGATTTGGACCACATCGAATGGGTCAAAGCCCAATACGACCGCGCCACCGACGGCACCCAAGAAGCCATGCACTTAAACGCCACGCTGGCCCCCTATGACTGCTGGATCAGCGCCGTCTATCACTATGACCAAGACCGTTCCACCCGCACCCGGGTGGAACGCGAAGGCCGCTTGATCCGCGTGAACCCCTTGTTGGATTGGGATCAGGACCGCTGTCAGACCTTCATGGAAGAGTTTAATTTGCCCTATCACAAACTGGCCAAAGCGCCGGTGGATATGGAGCAACAACACGGCGACGGAACGGAGTTCCCGACCTACGCTTAAGACGCCTCATACATCGCGACCAAACAAAAACGCCCTTCGATTTTGGAGGGCGTTTTTTATCATTTTTATTGTCGCTCCTGCGAAGGCAGGAGCCTATGGGCCTCTCGGCTTAAAGTCACTAACAAACACGTCTAAGCAGTCGCCCATGGACCCCGGATCAAGTCCGGGGTGACGGAGGATGGGGAAGCTGTTGAGCTTAACCTGAACAGTTGAATACTGACTTACATCTGCACGATATCAATCATGTTCTTCTGAACGTCTTTAACGGTGTCGTACGTTTCCAACATCTCCACCACCTCTTTCATGGGCGTGGCCCAGACCGGGTCGAAGTTGATCTCGCCGGGCTCTTTGCCTGTCCAGGCGAGGTGTTCGTTGGGGGGCGTAAACTGGGCATCGACACCGTCTGTGTTGCCACGTGCGTCCATGCGATACCAGCCCAAGCGCGGCAGGTGCACCACGTTGAGACCATGCAAGACATAACGCGTGCCGTCGTCGGCGCGCAGACGCTGATACGTCATACCGGCTGGCACCCCGTTGGCGCGCAGAAGGGCCGCGAGCAAATGGCTTTTGGCAAAACAAAAGCCCGTGCGGTGCTCAAGCACATCGGACGCTTTGCACGTCACAGGTCCCTCACCCACATCGCCGGTATGTGCAACTTCATCGCGCACCCACTCATAACACGCGCGCGTGATGTCTTCGTCGTCCATCAAACGAAAGGCCAATATCTCGGCCTGATCTTGGATGGCGGGATGGGTGGCGTCAATTTGGGGACAGTCCGCCAAGAACGGATCGTACTTGGCAACGTCCAGAGGTTTGGGCAGCGGTCTTTGAAGGGGGGCGGAAATAGCCTGCATCATGCTGGCACCCTTGTCACGTTTCTTAGCTTTTTCGACCGCACATAACCATGTAGCTGTGACAGCTGCATGAATCTAAAGTGAATCTTAGCTTGCAGCTTTCAACGTTTCCAAAGGTGCAACCTCCAACGTGGTGTCGAAGTGCCCTGCGTCTTCGTTCCAGCGGTGCAGGTGATAGACGGGCTGTCGCACTTGGTCGGGCGGAAAGTCGCCCAAACGGTTGTCCGGCGGCAGGCTGGGCACGCACGTCGCCATGCAAGTGCCGAGCTTCACTTGAAAGTCCCGGTGCATGTGGCCGCAAAACATCTGCACGATTTGTGTGTTCTTCGCCACCGTGTCCAAGAACGCTTCGGCCAGAACTTGATCGTCGAAGGGGAACGGATACGCGGACGTGGTGACTTCAAACGGCGGGTGGTGCATGAACAGCGCCGTTTTGCGCTCAGGCTGTTCGTCCAACAGTTTTTGCAACACGCCCAAACGCACCGAGCACGTTGCCCCTTTGTTGTTTTCGCGGTTTTGCGTGTCCATGGCGATGAGGCGTATGGGATAATCTTCCACGCTGTAGATCAAAAAGCCCTCGTGCAGCTCCGCCTTGCCGAAGTGGCTCAAACACGTCACCAAGTTTTCGCGTTGATCGCGGTTGCCGAGGGAGAAATAAACCGGAATGCCGATGCCGTCAAAAATCTGATGTACGTGGGCATAAAGCTCTTCGGTGCCGCCGTGGGTGGCGTCGCCCGTGTGCAAGATCAGGTCGGGCTTTTCGTCCAAGCTTTTGATGTGCGCGACAAAGGCTTTGGTGACGTCGATACGGTCGGGCCCGTCGGGCATGTTTTTGTCCATCTCCCCACCGATGTGGGTGTCGGAAATCTGAGCAATCAGCATGAAGTGGTCCGTGTCCTTTTGGGCTTGGAATCCAGTAGAATAGAAGTTATCGCTAATATACGACATTTTGGCGCGCGAGCGACGGAAAATGCGCTATTTTTATCGGGTTGAGATTCCCTTTTGAAATGAAAGAGATGGGCATGAGCCAACTGATCAATGACCTGACCGAGCGCCTGATTGCGTTTCGCGACGCCCGCGATTGGCGCCAATTTCACAGCCTCAAAGACTTGATCGCGTCCGCGAGCATCGAGGCCGGAGAGCTCTTAGAGCTCACCCAATGGAAAGACGCCGCTGAGCTGGAAGCCAAAGTCGACGACCCAGACTTCCGTGCACGGCTGAGCGAAGAGGTCTCTGACGTGTTTTTGTACCTGCTGCTCATCTCCGAGCGCGCCGGAATAGACCTCGTCACCGAAGCCCACAAAAAAATCGTCAAGAACGATGAGAAATACCCGGTGGAGAAAGCCAAGGGGAATGCGCGGAAGTATACGGAGTTGTGAAGGGTGAGCACATCTTCAGCTACACCTGATCGCTAGGTAAAAAAGGGCCGTTGCTGCGCACATTCCTCAAAACGAAATAAGGCAAAGGATATGTCTTTGCCATAACAGAGCAAAATGCCTAGAAAACCTGAATAGGAAAATATACTTGACACTGTTCGTGTTTTGTTCTATTCATGAGTTCAAGGTGCTTCTGCCATGCTCTTTTTGAGGGTTTTGGACACAAGACGGCGCAGCTCGATATATATGTGGCGCGCCCACGGCTCATGGATGCCCTCGGGTATTGGCAGAGCATCTCCCACTTTTGTTGAACCCGGCACGCTCGGGAACCGCGCTGTTTGGCGTGTGTGTTTCTGCATGCCCATTGACTAGGAATACAGTCATGAACAACCGAATGAACCTTAACGCCATGTTGGCCGCCAGTGCAGCAGCCAATCCTGCCGACGTCCTATCGGTCAAACACGCTCTGTCAGACCTGGGCTTTTACGAAGCTCCTGAGTGGGGTGTCAGCGAATACCCTGACCGGGGCCTGTTCGATGCCATTCGCCAATTCCAAGAAACCAGCGGCTTGCGTGTCGATGGCGAGATGAAGCCGGGCGGAGAGTCTGAAACTATGCTCAAGGCTATGGCCCAAAGCGTACGCCAACAAGGCCGCTACGGCGACACCATATTGGCCCATATCACCCCAGCGGAAGCCAACCTGCTCGACCGGGTAACGGATGGTGGGTCCATCAATCCTGTGACAGGGCTACCAGAGTTCAATATTCACGGTGTAGATATCGGCTTCGACGATGACGACAGTATGAGTGATGACGACTTCTGGGGAGGGTATGAAAGTGCAATGGGCGCTTATGATGCTCAAAACACCCATGGAACCGGAGGCTTTCAAAACGACAGTGGCGGCGACAATGAAAACAGCCAACTCCAAGCCAAAGGAAATCAGGGCCAAGAAACACCTGGCGGTATGCTATCGACGAAATCTGTGCCGACCATGACTGTCAACAAAGATGAGGAGAAAGCAAAAGATCTAGCCGAACGCCAGAACCGCGCCGCTCTTATTCAACTAAAAGAGGAGGAAGACGAAAAAGAAACTCTGGGAGCGGACCCAATGTCCTCGATTAAGGACGCTCCGGTATCTGTGAACGAAGAAAATACGACTGTGCGTGGTGGTTATAATCAGCCCCAAACCATCGAAGATGTCGAACGCGAAAATCAGGCGATCATGGATCGATCAGATCAGTTGGCAGCGGAGCAAAAGTCGGAATCATCAAAACCTTCGACACAACAATCGAACGATGTTGAAGCGACCCGGAGTTTTCTGCAGGACTGGATGGAAAACCTTGCAAAGAAAGCAGCTGGTGCACCTCCTATTGGTTCACCCCGCAAGGGATTGAACACAACTACACCATATAACCTTCTAGATGGCCCAGTTTCTTTGAGTACCCCCCCCCGCACCTCCGCCAGATATGAGGCTAGATTCATACAAGCAACTTAACGGTTATGGCGGTGGAAAACACAACGCAAACCCAAAGTTGAACGATCCTATGAACCCACATTATAATAGTATCTTCGATGTTTATAGGTGAGCCATAAACCGAGGCGCATTGATGTTCAAAATATTTTTTGTTGTCAGTCTTTGCCTATTTTTGCTTGTTCCACCACCAGTTTTGGCTGGTGTAGCGGAAGGCAAGGCAGCTTTTGTAAAACAAGATTATGAACTGGCTTACAAAGAGTGGCTTCCTGTGGCCGAAGCAGGTCACCCGGAAGCCGCATACTTGATTGCCATGATGTATCGTGAGGGGCTAGGTGTCGAAACCGACCAATCACTTGCGTTGTCATGGCAGCGCAAAGCCGCTGAACTAGGGCATCCGAGGGCTCAATACTTGCTTGCAAGGCGATATGCTGAAGGTGATGGCTTTATTAAAGACCAGAATCAATTTCTATACTGGCTTGTTAAATCGGCAGAAGGGGGATTTGACTTTGGTCAGATGGTGCTGGCGCGGATGCACTTGCACGGTCAACTCGTGGAGAAAAATCCGCAACGGGCATTTGAGTTGTTGGAAAAATCAGCCAGCCAGGGTTTTGCTGAGGCACAATATCACCTTGGCACCCTTTATGAAACTGGCGTAGGCACGAAGCTCGACAAGCCATCGGCATTTCATTGGTACGAGAGTGCGGCTTATAAAGGCAATGCAAGAGCACAATCCGAGCTTGGCGTAGCTTACGCGGAAGGTAAAGGTGTCGAGCGAGATTTAACCAAAGCTGTGGAATGGATCAGTCGCGCTATACTGAATGGTGATGATACGCGAGAAATTTTCTTACTTGCCTTGATCATTGACGAAAGCGAAGAAAGAGTGCGTGAAAATATAAATAAGCCAGAATTTGTCGCTCAAAGAATTGAAATCGTAGATCAAAAATACTTTGGAATTGAGCCATTTAAATTGCTTATTGGGAAATACGCTGAATAGTATTGGGGGATGAATTACAGCAATGGTATGGACGGCCCCAACGGACTCTAGATGAGCCATACTGGTGAGTGTCACAACTATCCACTAAAGGGAGCGCCCTAACAATGCGGTCAGAGTTAATTGATTTAGCTGAAGTCGTTCAGACTTGATCTCAAAGACGCCACGTCAAAACCGGGAACTGTCAGATCAGGTCGCGACTACTACAAATAAGGTCTAAAATTATTTTTGACCCAAATTTCTATAACCGCCAAGTCTCCTTTTGATAAGTGAGGAAGTATGCCGTTCATTCTGGACAGGGCTTCTTCTCCACCTCCATTCTTATGGGCACGTTGATACCAAAAGTAGGCCATGGAAATGTCCTGGTGAAATTGATCTCCGATTTCTAATCGTCGGGCGAGTTCAAATTGTGCATGAAGGTCACCTTTATCGGCTTTGTCGACAAGTACAGCCTGGGAGAAGCGCTTGTTACTTCTCTCAGGAAGTGCCCGTTTTTGCTTATCTTGAGCATCAAAACCAACCAATTTGGCGAATGTGACAAGCTCCCTTATTTTTGGATTTTCCTCAGATCGTTTTTTTATCTCTTGCGCCATACGCAACGCTTTTTTTGCGTCGGCAGACTTAAACTTTGTGGCCCAGTCAATGCCATCTTGCATGAAGCGCGAAATAATCGTCGGTCGTCCGTCCGTAAGGCGGCACTCTGTGATGGCCCGCATCCAAACGTCATGCTCCGAGCCCTCGTCAACTGCGATATAGGCCAAAAACGCAGATTGATGGCGAAGAACATCCAAGAATTCGGCTGAATAAATGGGTTGGGTAATTCTGTCATATGCGCACATTTTTTCAATGTACTCATCATCTGAAACGCCTTCGGGGACACCTGTCGACGCGGATGGAAAACCGGTTACACGCTCAAGAATGCGATCCAAGATGAGGTCAAGAGATTGTTCGTCTTGAGCCTCGAAAGCGACTTTGGCTTTTTGGACCAAAGCTTGTATCGACGGCTGATCCGATGTTTCGGCGAAGGAAAAATGTGGAAATAGGCTAACGACGAGCAACAGAGCCCCCGCCACTAACGGGCCTAAATCAATCAATCCGCGCTTAGCTGCCAAGTTGCAGGCCAACACGGCCAATAGGGATTGGCTTTCGGTAAGGTTGGAGCGATCCCTTTTGAGTTGCGTCTGCATCATACACATTCCCCTTGAGTGTGCAGCCATCATACGACCTTCGCACGAGCCAAGTCACCCCAATTTGGCGTTTAGACAATCGCGCCCACGACCAACAAAAAAACGGCGGAGCACCCTGCTCCGCCGTTTGGCAATCTCAGACCTAAACCCACCGCTCAGTTGATCGGGACAGCGTTGTCCATGTTGATGTTGGGGGTGTCTTCTACGGCTCCGCCGTATTCGATTTCTTCTTCCGTGGCGGCGCGGACGTTGAGGACTTCGAGCTTGAAGATCACCATGCGGCCACACAGCGGGTTGTTGCCGTCGATGGTCAGCGTTTTGTCGTCCATGCGCGTCACGATGAAGTTTTTCGGCTCGCCTTTGGAGTTTTCCATGGTGATGGTCATGCCGATTTCACGGTACTCTTCGGGCACGTTTTCAAGCGCGTCCGTGAACACCAGGTTTTCATCGCGCGGGCCATAGAGCACGTTGCAGTCGATGGGGACTTCGATGATGTCGCCCTTCTTCTTACCGGCGAGCTCGGACGTCACGCTGTCGTCCAGGGCACAGTCGCAGCCGTGCACGTAGCCGATGGGATATTCCACAGCAATCAGCTGTTCACCGGTCTTTTGGTCGATGACCTTGTAGCTCAGCTCGACGAACTTATCGTCTTCAATTTTTTCGCTCATGTCAGACTTGTTCCCACACCTTAGAAGATGGACGCGCCAAAGACTTTGATTTCGTCTTTGTCATTATAGCCCAAAACCAAGCGGCCCAGCCACTCGCCTTCTTTTTTGGTGGAGCGCACCCGGTACAGCACCGTGATGTGCTCTCCACGGCGGATCATGCCGAGGTGGTCGTAAACTTCGGACAAGGAGCGCGTCAGCTCCGAGCGCGCGAATTGTTTGCCGATTTCGACTTCGTTCAAGCCTTGGACCAAGGTGTAATCGAAGTTGCGGATGAACTTGCCGTACTCGCCCGCATTGGAAAAGCGGATCATGTCTTGCCACATGGGCTCGGCCACGGCGAGGATTTCTTCGTCAGAAAGATCAATAATGTTCATGTGCGTTCTCTATTCAACTGGGGGCATGACCTTGCCAGGGAGCAAAAAAAAGATCAACACCTGAGCGTTGATCTTTTTTAAGGCTCCGGCGGGAGCTCCTGATGAAGCTCTCGCCGGGTGTTTTCATGTTACTCAGCAGCTGCTGCAGTTTCGTCTTCGACGAGGTGGTACAGCGGTGCTTTTTCCATGGTGTATGCGCCGGTTTGCGGATCACGACGCGACACGGTCAGGACGTGCCAGTTTTCGTCATCCACTTTCATGGCGTCACCACGGTAGTAGTAACCCGGCCAACGCGTTTCTTTACGGAACAGCGTGTGCTGCATCACGCACTCAGAGGTGCGATGACGGTGCTTGACTTCCCAAGCGCGCAGCAGTTCGTGAAGGTCGGAAGCCGCAACTTTTTCAAGATCTTCTTCCAAAATCTTCATTTTCATGAGGCCGATGCTCAACAGTTTGTCGTTGGTCATGTAGCTAACCGTCACACCGCCAGCGTATTCGTCCATCAGCTTTTGCAGACGGTCGAGAGCTTGACGCGGGTTGATGTAGTTCGGGTTAACAGAACCAGCAACAATGTCGTTGCGATGGATTTTGTAGTGTTCCATCGGCTTGTAGACTTCTTCCTTCAGCTTGTTGATTTGGCTGTCGGTGACGCGGATGCCTTCGGCTTTGCCGTCGTCGATGTACTTACAAGCAGATTTCGCAGAGATACGACCTTCGGTGAACGAACCGGAAGAGAACGCGTGCGGCGTGCCGCCAACTGCGTCACCGGCGCCGAACAGACCTTCGACGGTCATCATGCGGTTGTAGCCCCACTGGTATTCCGGCGGAGAAATGTCTTCCGGACCCGAGCACCATGCGCCGCAACCGGTGGCGTGCGAACCCATAACGTACGGTTCGGACGTGGTCAGTTCCGGGTTTTGGTATTTCGGATCGACGTCGGTTGCTGCCCACAAGACAGCTTGACCAACGGTCATGCCCAAGAAGTTGTGCCAACCGATTTCTTCCAGGTGCGGATCTTGGAAGGAGTGCATGGTGACCATGTGGATCGGACCGCGGCCAGCGTTGACCTCGTTGATGATCGCGTGGTTACGCAAGCACGTCGGGATCGGACGGTGGGTCGCGTGGGACAGTTCCGGATCCAAGTATTCTTTACCGACCATTTTTTGCAGGGCCGGGAACCACTTGGATTCGTACTCTTCGCCATATGCGTTTTGGGTGTAGGTTTTGAGGTGCAAGAAGTAAGCACCAACCGGACCGTAACCGTCTTTAAAGCGCGCCAGCACGATGCGGTTTTCCATCTGGGTCATTTTTGCACCAGCGTTGATCATCAACGCGTATGCAGAACCAGAGGACCACGGAGCGTACCAAACACGGCCAGCACCTTCGCCCACGGAACGCGGTTTGAAGATGTTGGAAGCGCCACCAGCACCGCAAACAACGGTTTTGGATTTAAAGACGTGGAAGTTACCCGTACGAACGTTGAAACCAACAGCACCGGCAACGCGGTTTTCTTTGGCTTCGTCCATCAGCAAGTGGGTGACGGCAACACGGTTGTAAACTTTGTCAGCGGATTTTTTCGCTGCTTCAGCAACAAGCGGCTTGTAGCTTTCACCGTGGATCATGATCTGCCAGCGACCTTCACGCAGGAAGGAGCCTTTTTCCAGATCACGCATGATCGGCATGCCCCACTCTTCGAATTGGTGAACAGCGGAATCGACGTGACGTGCCATATCAAACAGCAAGTCTTCGCGAACCATGCCCATCAAATCGATGCGCGCGTAGCGCACGTGGTCTTCCGGGTTGTTCTCGCCAAAGCGGGTACCCATGTAGCAGTTGATCGCGTACAGACCTTGAGCAACAGCACCGGAGCGATCGATGTTTGCTTTTTCGGCAATCACGATCTTTTTGTTTTGACCCCAGTAGCGGGCTTCGAAAGCTGCACCAGTACCGCCAAGGCCAGCACCAGCGACGAGGATGTCGATATTGTCTTCGACGATAGTTTTGTAAGCCATTAGTACTGGACCCCTTCAACAATCTTCAAGCCGTTGGTTTCCAGCGTGTGGATCCCGCCGTCATCCATGCGGATGTACTTCGGCTCGTTATACAGATATTGGCTGTCGCGTTGTTCTTGGGTCGGTGCCGGAACGTCACGCAATTGCGGGATGTACTTGCCCCACGGCTTGGTGGTGATCGGAGCCAAGAGGCTGAGATCTTTCTTGCCATTGCGGAATTTGATGCGCCAGGCAATAACACCTTTTTCTTCGTCGCGCACGGCGCGAACGCTGTGACCCAACGGTGCGAAGTCGGCGTAACCACGAACGTCGATGGCGTTTTGCGGGCACGCTTTCACGCAAGAATAGCATTCCCAGCACATGTTCGGTTCGATGTTGTACGCACGGCGATACGTCGTATCGATGTGCATGATGTCAGACGGGCAGATATCAACACAGTGTCCGCAGCCGTCGCATCGTGTCATATAGACAAAAGTAGGCATAATTCGTTTCCTTCCCTGTTCGAAAGAATCTTGCAGGTTAACTTAGTAGTGCTTGGGTTTCTCACGCTTGATACCGAGGCCCATGTAGGACGGGTTGGTACCCATGTATTCCGGAATGTCCGGATAGCGTTTTTGAATTTCGCTGCTCGTCAGATCGAAATCTTCCGGCAAGTTCTCACGAGAACCGTCAGCTTTGATCACGCGTTTGTTGAACGCAGCAGCCGGTTTGAAGAACATGTGAGCGAATTTGGACCACAGCACACCGCCAAACAAGAATGTTGCGGAGATGATGAACAGAGCCAAGAAGATGGTCGTCCACATGGCATCGCCTTTGGATTGCATGATGGACCACAACAGACCGAAGGTCGTGGTGCCCAGCAGAGACAAGATAAACAAGTCAGCCTGGACGATGCGGAACAAAGACACAGCTTCGGCAGATACATCAACGCGGATGAAGAACCAGAACCAGTAACCGCCGACCATGACCATGATCGCACCCAGGTGCCACAGTTGAGCAACAATTGCCGGAGCTTCGCCGGTGTAGGCAAAGGTCAGCGCAACGGTGCTCACGATGAACAAGATAAAGCCCCACATCATCAGCATGTGAGAGATGCGACGCATCGGGTTGCAGAATTCACCAGCCGTTGCCACGTCTACGGTAGCGACTTTAACGGCGATGCCGATTTTGTCGCCTGCGCCGAGTTCACGCACACGGTTGGCTTCAGCCTGTTTGGCTTTAGCAAAAAAGTATTTAGCGCTTTTCTTATGGATCATGTCGTAGATCGTCATACCGACAACCAAGATAGCCATCAAAATGACATAGCCTTGGATCATCTCGGCAGAGATCGTCTCCGTAAGCGCAGCGAATGGATTACTGGCGAACATTAATTCCTCCCATGTTGCAGCCTTCCGGCTCGCAATAGTTATTTGTCACACTTATTGCAAGCCACGTTCATTAGCGGATCAGTATATAAATCAAATGTCATTTGACAATCAGTTTGATGGCTTGACTCGCAATTAAATTCGGAAGTTCTCATATAAGAAAAACCTGAAATTATTTTATATATTAATTTCAATATATTAAACCATAGTTTAGAGTAATAATTACTAGTATTAAGGTTGTTTTGCGGGTGCGAAATGTTCGTTTTCCCACATGAATTCTGAACATTTGATGCTCGATTCATATGCTGCAGAGCACAAAAATTACATGCTGCGGAGCACAATTACATGTGTTTTGGAGGCCGAGTCTGGCAGTCGGTTTCCAGCTCATCGTGCAAGCCGCGATCACTCCCCAAAGGCCTCTATTTGAGACGTCGAGAGGGGGGAGATATATCTTCATTGAACAGGAGGACGAACACCCCGCCTCGGTTTCGCTTTCTGTTCTTATGCAGGCATGTGACTGACCTGCTCGCGTTGATCAGTTCCGCCCTATAAAGGACCTTTTGCACATATCATGAGAGAAACAGAACGGTTTGCTCAAAGCGGGAGGTCATCAAGGGCTTGAACTATGAGCTTCTCTTTCCCGACTGTATAGCGCGCCATATCAAAATCTAATTCAACAAAATGCTTAACCCAAAGGTCTTTCATGAGCTCCCTTAAATGGTCCTGTTCTTCCTTGCTGTGCGTTTCATCCCAAAACTTGCAGAGTTCATCGACACGTCTCAACAGTTCGTCATGCTCAGCTTTGTGTTTGTCATATCCCGGATATTCGCAGATTTTCATCACAGTCTCTTCGCGTTGGAAGTGAGACTTCATGTATTCGACTAGCCCATGTAGCGCTTCATCCAATTCAGAGAGTGGCAAATTGTTATGAATAACGCGGTTGTATATCAAAACAATCCTTTGATGGTCGTTATCGAGTTCATCAATGCCCGTATATAAGTGTTCGCCCCAAACTAAGGCATAAGCATTTGTTGCCAATGGGACATCTAGCCAGAATGTACTGCCCTTACCTTCAGCACTTTCAAACCCAATCGCACCACCTAAACGTTCAATAATCAACTTGGAAACGTTCAGTCCAATCCCTGTTCCTTCTTGGGCAATGTATGCGTCTGAACCAAGCCGATGGAACATCTTGAAGACCTGACCATGATCTTCATTTGGTATTCCAATGCCAGTATCACGAACAAAGATGCGTAAATACCCCTGAGGGGTATGTTTCATTTCAATGGATACTTTGCCACCAGACTTGTTGTAACGAATAGCGTTAGACAACAGATTAAGGAGGACCTGTTTGAGCCTGATTTGATCTGTTCGAACAAATGTGAAAACTGCTTCCGACTGATGAGCAATCAAAGAAATATCATTCGCAATGGTGAGAGGCTGAGATAACTCGACACACTCTTTAATGAGCACATTTGCATCAATCTCTTCGACCTTAACATGCATCTGATTTGCTTCAATCTTCGATAGATCAAGGACTTCATTAACCAGGACAAGCAGATAATTCCCTCCTTCCAAGATGGAAGATAAGTAACTTTTATATTGCTCTGTTAAAATCTGTTTGGGATCCATTTCCAACATCTGAGCAAATCCAAGAACAGCGTTTAATGGTGTCCTTAATTCATGGCTCATGCTTGCTAGAAATTGAGATTTTGCTCGATTGGCTTCTTCAGCCTCTCGTTTTGCTTCTCGTAACAAGCTATTCACATTTTGACGTTCTGATACATCCATACTGATCCCGAGAGCACGGTTCGCCATACCATCTTCAATATCTGAAAACTCAGCAACAATAAAAACCCAGCCTTCATGTCCATCAGGTTTCAGAAAACGAAAATCCGACTTAAAGGTTTCGTTTGATTCTCTTGCTTTTAAAAATGATCTTTCAATCGAACTTGCTTCATTGGGATGTAGGAGATTTCGCCAGTCTTCAAACTTGTTTGTAAAGGTGCTTTGCTCGATCCCAAAGATGCGAAACATCTCATCATTCCAATCAAGATAATCGTTGTTGAAATCATACTCGAAGACACCAATACCTCCTCCAGACGTGGCTATTGATAATCTTTTAGCGAGCTTTGAGACTTCTCTAAATTGATTGGAAATTCTGCTATATGCGAACACAGCTAAGGCCGTGAATGCCGTGCAAAGTATAGCCAAAATCGTCAAATGATGTGCTTCGCTCTGCGTCCATGATTCTGTAAAGTGTGCTTTAGGGTATCCTACGACCAATACCAAATCACTTACGTTTATAGGGCTCCATTGAACAGTGCGTTGAACAAAATCTGTTTTTGTTGCCGTTATATCGGCAATGCCATTGCTATCTATTCCTTGCGCTACCATGGCCGCAACCAATGGGCCATCAGATAAGTCGCGCCCCAAAAGCTCCGGTTTAAAGGGTTCGCGCACCCACAAACGGAAATCAGAAGCCCTCACGAGTGCCATTGACGTTTTGTCAGGAAGTTCCAATTCACGCCAAAACTTGCGTATCGGATCAACGTTCACGCAGGCGGCCATCCATCCTGCCATGTTCGGCAGCATATGAGCAATTGGGGCCATGACTGTCCCAGTAGATATCCACTTTGTTGGCCCAATTTCAAAGACCTTACTCTCAGCCCCTTTCAAAGAATCAATAAGCTCAATTTGACCGCAATCGAGAGCTCGAGATTGGTAAAGTGTTGAATTGTCCGCAGAAACAGTTAAAAGGCCAAGCAAGCAACTCTCATCTGAACTCGTTTCGCATTGGCTGTTATAAGCGGGGACAAATCCGGTTCTGCCAACATGAGTTGCGATATCCCCCAAACGTTGTTTGTACCCAGACAGAAAGACTTGGTTAGTAAGCCGGTTGTCTTTGAGAACAAGCTCAATGCTCTCTTCAAATGACACCTTGGATTTTTTGTATCCGTCAAACACCTCCCAAGTGAGGAGGGCAAGAAAACACAGAGATACAATCACCAGGATTGTTATTGAAGACTTGTTCATATGTCCTCCCCGCGAGGTTGCGAACAAACCAAGTATAGTCACACAGATGTCGCGGTGAAAAGGTCTCAAATATATTTCAAATTTGGCCATATGAAATGTTGTGATGTGTCCGACGAGCTATGGAAAAAAGTGCCCCTTCACATCGCAAAGCATCGTATCTCGTTATGGGCGCTCAACGAATAAAATTGAAACCAAAAAAAGGGGAGAAGCCAACGCTTCTCCCCTTTTCTCGTATTCAGCCGAAGCCTTATTTCAGGGATGCATAGTATTCCTGCAAAACCTTGACGACTTCCGGGCGGGAAAATTCGGGCGGGATGTCTTCGCCCGCGCCCAGCATTTCACGCTGCTTGGTGCCGGAAATGGACACGTGGAACTCTTTGTCGTGCGGACAGGTTTTGGCGGTCGCCATGCCCATGCACTTGGAGCAGTAGAACGTGATGTCGATTTTCAGCGGTTGGGTTTGCAAGGCGCCGTCCCACAGCTTTTCAAAGATGTGCTGTGCGTCGAACGGACCGTAGTAGTCGCCAACACCGGCGTGGTCACGACCAACGATCAGGTGGGAGCAGCCGTAGTTTTGGCGGATCAAAGCGTGGAACAAAGCTTCACGCGGACCGGCATAACGCATTTCGAACGGATAGCCCGCTTGGATCACGGTACCCGCAACGAAGTAGTTGTCGATCATGGCTTGAATAGCTTTGGTGCGGGTTTCGGCGGGGATGTCGCCCGGCTTCAATTTGCCCAAAACTTGGTGGATGTAGACACCGTCGGTGACTTCCACAGCGATTTTCGCCAGGTGCTCGTGGGAACGGTGCATGGGGTTGCGGGTTTGGAACGCCGCCACCGTGGACCAGCCTTTTTCAGCGAATTCAGCGCGGGATTCCGCCGGGCGCTGGTACAGATCGCCAAAGATGGACGGGAACTCGCCTTCGTCGATGACGCTGACGGGACCGGCCAAAGCCACAGCACGCTGAGCGTTGACTTTTTCCACGCCCGGGTGCTCGCCATCGGTGGTGGTGTAGACGTGTTGCGATTCAAACGCTTTGTCTTCGTCGCTCATGGCGAACTTTTCGGTCACGGTCATGATGGCCATGACAGTGCCGCTTTCTTCGTCGACCAAAGCGACTTCTTCACCGTCGGCAATGCTGTCGGCTAAGTCTTGATCGGCGGTCAACGTCACCGGGATCGGCCAGAACAGACCGTCGGCCATTTTCATATCTTTGCAGACACCTTCCCAGTCCGCACGGCCCATAAAGCCGTCCAACGGGGTAAATGCGCCCATGGAGAACATCAAAACGTCAGACGTTTCCTTAGAACCCATGGGAACCTGTTTGAGGTTCTTGGCGCGGTCAATCTCTGCTGCGCGTTCGGTTTTTGGAGCCAACAGCGGCTTCAAACCTTGCCCGCCATGGGGCTCAACCAATTGAGACATATTTCATCCTTCTCACTCATCACTGACGACCGGGAAGTCCCGGCCTGTTGTGTGTCACGCGCCTTTTACCTTTTTACGCAAAATTTGTGAAGTTTATTTTTAATATACACAAACTAGCGGTAAATAAAGCGCCTCCCTAAAATCTCACGGCGATGTGGGCGCCGTCCCAAACGTCAAAGTTTGTGGAATGCGGGCGTGCGGACAGGTCTTGAGCGCTTCGTGCGCATAGCATCACCCATCCCCCTTCTTAACTCGTGGACCCTGCCACAAAATTGCGTTGAGGATAGTTTTAGCAAAACAACTGGAATGAACGCCATCGAAAATTATAAAAATCGCATATATGAGGATTCTTATATGAGGTCCATTTCGCGTAAACCTCATAAATTCGGTACGTTAAGTATGTGAGAAAGCAGCAGAACGTGCCTAGCCTGCCAATGCCCGCAAAACGCTACGCCGTTTCAGCATAATAATGCGCGCTGCAATCATTTGCTTTTCAAATTCTGGATCAGAAGTCTTCAAACCAGACATTTTGCGTATTCCTCAACCTAACCTTACTGGAATGTTGCAAATTATTATCACAATACCGACTGCTCGTACACGTCATGCGCGGGCTTGACCCGCGTATCCACGTCTGAACCCCCAGAGCCCGTGGCATCCAAAGACGTGGATGGCCGGGTCAAGCCCGGCCAAGACGTCATAAAACCAGAGATCAAACTTGAAAACAATCACTCCCCCAACACCCCCGGCCAATTCCCATCGGCTTTGGCGATATTGACGGGGATATTCTGTGCCCATGTGTTCTGCACGTTCTTGGAATAATTGAGATATAGCTTCCCTTCCACAATGGACCACGCTTTGGGGTCGGTGGACGCTGTGTAGCCTTGAGACACCGCCCACGCGCAATAGCCGCCGTATTGCGGAGCGAACCGTTCCGGGTTGGCTTTGAACGCAGCTAAGTTCTCAGCGTTTGAAAAATTCCAGTCCACGCCTTTCCACTGCAGCTCAAAATCATCTGTTCCCTTCACCGCACGGCCTTCGGTGAAATACGCCACCGCATCGTAGCCCTTAACGGCTGTGTTGGAGAATGTGGCGGTGAAAATCGCGTCCTTGGCAAAGGCGGGAAGCGCTTGGGTCAAACCAAGACAAAAGAGCATGATAAAAAAAGTTCGACGTGCGTGGATCAAAATCGCCTCCTCAGTCGTTGTCGGTTCATAAGGCCATACCTCTTTATTCGCGCGTCCCCCCGTACAGGTTACGTTCAGGCCCGGTGGCGTAAAAAGTTTGCAATCCGTGTGACACCTGACACAGCTCAGCATCATGAGAGTGTGTAAAACACAAAGATCAAAACCAAGAGGAGTTCGACAATGAAAACGAACATCAAATCCGTCGTGGGTTGCCTCGGCTTGGTGGCTGCACTGTTCGCATCCCCTGTTATGGCCGAAACCTACAAATGCCCGAGTAAAATCAAAATCGACCAACAAAGCGCCCACTCGACCCTCAGCGCCGACATGCGCTCTGGTCGCTATTCCACCGACGCCTTCACCATCGCCGCCGACCCGCGTCTGGCGAAAGGCAAAGACTGGGCGGCGCACGTGACCTTGGATCAGCCCAAACGTTATGGGCGGTGCGATGTCAACACGTGGGTGGTCCAAACCAATGGCGTGAACGCTTTGGTCTGCGAATGTACGGACCCTGCCAATGACGTGACCTTTACTGTCGCGAAATCCGTCACCGCCGATACATGCAAAACGACCGGCAAGCTCGGTTTTCTCTGCACCAACTAAGTCTGCTTAAAGGATGGGGAGATGGAAAGGATCTCTTCATTTTTTAAGCCGCCTATGCCTTGTCCAGGCTTGCTGCGTCCCCACATATCAATCATAGTTACATGATGTGCGGGTAAGGGACAAACGTTGGACACCATCCTCATTTCCATCGATTACAGAGACCCGGCGTGGATCGCCGTGGCGTTTGTGTTTGGCCTGCTGGTGCGTCAAATCAACTTGCCGCCCATGGTCGGTTTTTTGATGGCCGGTTTCATCTTGCACCTGTTGGGGGCAGAGAACGATCCGTTCTTGTTGGCCGTTGCCGACATGGGGGTGACGTTGTTGCTGTTCACCATCGGTCTAAAGCTCCGCATCAAGACCCTCATCCGTCCCGAAATCTGGGCAACAACGGGCCTCCATATGGCGACGACCATTGGGGCCTCGTTTATTGCGCTGATGTTTTTGGGCTGGGCGGGCGTCATGTTGTATGCCGATCTGGATTATACCAGCGCCTTGATTGTCGCCTTTGCCCTGTCCTTTTCTTCGACCGTCTTTGCCGTCAAAATTTTGGAAGACCGCGGCTCCATGATGTCGCGCTACGGCCAAGTCGCCATCGGCGTTTTGGTCATGCAAGACATTGCCGCCGTGGTGTTTTTAGCCGCCTCCATCGGCAAGCTGCCGTCGTTTTGGGCGGTGGCTCTTATCGCTTTGATCCCGGCGCGCCACATCCTGGGCTATTTGATGCAGGCCAGTGGCCACAAAGAGTTGCTGGCCGTATTTGGCTTCACCGTGGCCTTAGGTGGCGCTGCATTGTTCGAAATGGTCGGCATGAAAGGCGACTTGGGCGCGCTGGTCATCGGCATTTTGCTGTCGGGTCATGCCAAAGCCGGACGGTTGTCGAGAATCTTGCTCAGCTTCAAAGACATCTTCTTGGTCTGCTTCTTCTTAACCATCGGGCTTACGGGCTTGCCCACGTGGGAAACCGCAGGTGCGGCGGGCTTACTGCTTATGTTGGTCCCTTTAAAAGCCATGTTGTTTATTTACTTGATGCTGCGCTTTCGCATGCGCTCGCGGGCCTCTACCTTCGGCGGCTTGGTGTTGGGCAACTATTCGGAGTTTGGCCTGATCGTCGCCACCATCGCCATCAACGCAGGCTGGCTCGCACCCGTCTGGCTGACCGTCATCGCATTGGCACTCACCGCGTCGCTTTTGCTGTCCTCGCCCATCAATGTTTTGGCGGATGTCATCTATGGCAAAATCTCACCGCAACTAAAGCCTCTGGAAACCACCAAGCGATTGGTCGGGGACGAAGACATCAATTTGGGCGGCCACCGCATTCTCATTTTTGGCATGGGCCGTGTCGGACGGGCTACTTATGACGAGATGCAGGCCAACTCCGATGACGCCATCATCGGCATCGACCTGGACGAAGCCGAAGTCAAACGCTCCCGCGATGAAGGGCGCAACGTGGTTTTGGGCGATGCCATCAACCCCGAGTTTTGGTCGCGTCTGGTATCGTCTCACCAAGAAATCGAAATGATCTTGCTCGCCATGCCGCACCACAACGCCAACTTGGACGCGGCCAAACGCATGCGTGAACGCGGCTACCAAGGCCCCATCATCGCCATTGCTCTGTACCCCAATCAAGAAGAAGACTTGTACAAAAACGGCATTGATGAAGTCTTCAACATCTACGCCGAAGCCGGCAGTGGTGCGGCAAGTCGGATGCGGGGATTGTTGGACAAAGACGACACCTGATGTGAACGGATTGCCCCCGGCCTTGTGCAGTCGTACAATTGTAAGAGAGGCCGGATGCCATGAACAAAAAGCTTATCAACAATGTTGAAGTCAAGTTTCTCGGCGCAGCAGGCACCGTCACCGGGTCGTGTTACCTTGTCACGCACCCAGGCGGAAAGTTTTTGATCGATTGCGGCCTGTTCCAAGGCACAAAGTCAGTGCGCGAACTCAACTACGGCCGCTTCCCGTTCGAGCCTGCCGACATCGACTTTGTCATGCTCACCCATGCGCATGTGGACCATTCAGGCTTGGTGCCGAAATTGGTCAAGCACGGTTTTCGCAATCAAGTCTACGCCACCGAGGGCACACGTGATCTGCTCACCTATATGCTGCCCGACAGCGGCTACATCCACGAAACAGAAGTCAAACGCATCAATCGGCGCAACATGCGTCGCGGTGAAAAGCCGGTTGACCCCATCTACACCAAAAGCGACGGCGAACGTGCGCTGGACTTCATCGTCACCCAGTCTTACGGGGAGCGGTTTGAGGCCGCACCGGGCGTGCACGTGCGGTTCTGGAATGCCGGACACATCTTGGGCTCAAGCTCTGTCGAAGTCTCTGTCGATAGCGAACAGCGCCCGGTCAAGTTGGTGTTCTCCGGCGACATCGGCCCGGATGAAAAGTCCTTCCACAACGATCCAGACGCACCGACCGGCATTGATTATTTGTTTGTCGAAAGCACATATGGGGATCGCGAACGCCAAGACCTGACACTGGAACAACGCCGTGATGTGCTGAAGAAAGAATTGTTGGACGGTTTAAGCAAAGGCGGCAATGTTTTAATCCCCGCCTTCGCGGTCGAACGCACCCAAGAGCTGCTCTATGACATTGGCTTGTTGTTGGACGATCAAGACCTCCCGCCCATCACCGTTTATTTGGACAGCCCCTTGGCGATCCGCGCGACGGAGGTGTTTGAGATGCACGCCGCCACCTTGCACGACGTGTCAGGGCGCGGGGGGATGTTTCGCAACGTGCGTTTTCAATTCGTCAACCGCGCCGAAGATTCCATGGCCCTGGACCGCATCACCGGAGGCGCGATCATCATCGCCGCCAGCGGCATGTGCGATGCGGGCCGCATTCGCTATCATCTAAAATCGAACCTGTGGCGACCACAAGCGACCGTGCTGTTCGTGGGCTACCAAGCCGCCGGGTCGTTAGGGGCGACGTTGCTCAAGGGAGCTGACAAGGTGCGCATCCATGGGCGCGAGATTGCCGTCAAAGCGCGCATCCGCCGCCTTGACAGTTATTCTGCTCACGCGGATCAAACGGAACTTGTCAACTGGGTCACAGAACGCTTACCCGTAAAACGTGGCATCTTCATCACGCACGGCGAAGACATGGCGCGCGCGACCTTGCGCGATCATTTGGTGGCACACGGGTGCGAACCCAAAAGCGTCTTCATCCCGCAGTTGGACGAAACGTTTGTCTTGAGCCTCAAAGGCAAGATCAAACACGCCCGCATCAAACCGAGGATCGAGCGCGAAGAATTCTCCAGCCACGACTGGCACAACGACTACGCTTCGTTCCTGGTACGCCTGTCTGACAACCTCCGCCGTCGCGAAAGTGATCAAGACCGCAACAAAACGCTCAAAAAATTGTCCAAGGTTTTGGAGAAAATGGAGACTGGGGAGCAATGAGGTCATGGAGTCAAAATGATGCTGGTTGATTTCAGCTTGTCTGCACATGGCGGACATATTCAAGTCGCATCTTGAAGGAAATGACTCAAAGCCGAAATTTGGCAATCATCAAGGGCGCAGATGGAAAGTGCGACCTTTACCCATTGGTTTTATATAATAAAAAGCAAAAATGATCTGCCATGCGCAGAGTATACGCTGACGCGCAAGGGCTTAGCCTTCAATTGGTGTACCGCGAATGACAGCCACTTCGTGATACAGGTCAACGTGCGGATCTTTATCGACCAACGCCTGTGCTTCACAGGCCGAAAGCGGTATTTTGCCATCTGCATCGGCATAAAACTTACAGACAAGATGTTTTTCCAACCCCGTCCCGTCCAACGCTTTTTCAAGCGCGACGAAGAACGAGATATCCGTACCGTCATCTTGGCGGACAATTTTTGACGCCAATTTTTCCGGCTTAAAACCGTTGGTTTCAAAACATTCGAATATGATGTCCGTACCGATGCGACAGCCAAAATTCATCAAGACTTCCGCGTGCGGGGCGTGTTGATGAATGCGGCGCATCAGCGCTTCGTTCAAGCCCAGACCAACTGCGTTATAGGGATATTCGTCAAACATGGTCCACGGGTAATAGTGGGCAAGATGATCTTCGGCTTCGGATTCAGCTTCATCTGGAAGCTCAACATCATGGGCTTCGCGAAAAGCCGTCAGACGCGGGTCGCTTGGGTCGCCCACTTGCGGGATGCACGCAATCACAACATCTGTCTTTGCGATTTTGCTGTGGGCTTCATCCGTGTCGATCAAGCTGACACTGCCGTGGACCGGATCAAAATGATCGGCGTGTTGAGGCGATAACTTACGCAAGTTGCGTTCCGCCAATTTGATCAAGCGTGGGTCCAAATCGCTGCCGAAAACCGTTTCAGCCCCACACGAGCGCAGCATATAAGCAACATTGATGCCCGTCCCCACGCCAACTTCATACACGGATTTTCCTTCTAAATTGGCTTGCTTGAGCCCCATTTGAAACGTTTGGGTCCAAGGATCATCGGGATCGAAGGCAAATTCAGGAGCTTCTGGTGTCGCGTTTTCTTCCGAGGACGAATTGGCGGAGGCTACAGACATAATGTTTCCTGTTTGGCGCGCATGAAATGGTCAGCTCAGCGCAGATTTTTTTGTGGAAAAGCGAAGTTTTAGTCCTGTTCGTGAAACGCGTCACTGCCAGCTGTGAGCGTAACGTCTTCGGCTAGGTCACCCAATGAGTCTGCCAAGTCGTCACAGTCGCAATTGGAATCAATCAACACGTTGAGCGGCAGGTCATCTTCTGGTCGTGCGATCAAAGCTTGCTTGATGCGCAAAATTGTTGTGGCCGGGGATAGACCATTACAATCAATTGTGTTCGTAACATGCATGCCAAATTCTCCTTGCGTGGCGAACGTGCAAATTGTCACCCCCGTCCATGGGACGGAGACGTAAACAAAAGATTTTTTATATTGAGCGACCGCATGCCCTTTCGGGCCCAGCCCACCTAAGGGCTATGTGGAACTGTCCACTGCCAGACGGTGCATGGCGTTAACACATGAGCACCCGGCTTTCACACTCACCTTTTGGTTATTCCCACTGATTTATTACAAGAGTGGACAAAAAGCGGTATGCACGGCGGTCGCAACGACGATCATTAGATACAGGGGGGGGTAAGACTATCTGCAAACCACCCCAGGTAAACACTCAATCCATTTTCAGGGATTGAACCTCAAACTTACCGAGAATCAGTCAAAACTGTCCAAAAACCAAGTAAATCGAGAACATTACCGCCGCGACGATGTTGCAGACAAGCCTATGGAGTACCCACGAAAGTGTCAAGGTTATTGAGGTTAAATTTTGACCACAGCCAAAATCTGCCCAATTTATAGACATGTTCGTCAATTGAGGGTGGGTTATGCCCTCAGATAAGCAGTTATGTGCTTGAAAACAGAAAGCCCTCTGTCCCATTCCACGCATCGCCATGGAATCGGGGAGAGTAAAACACGCCCTATTGATCGTGGGTCACCAACACATGCCGGGCGACGGTGTAATCTTCAAGGCCATACATGGAAAGATCCTTGCCGTAACCCGTTTGTTTCATGCCACCATGGGGCATTTCATTGGGCAGCATGAAGTGCGTATTGACCCAGCTGGCGCCATATTGCAACTGAGCGGCAACCGCATGGGCTTTGCCGACGTTTTTCGTCCAGATGGAAGACGCAAGCCCGTATTCTGAATCGTTCGCCCACTCAACCGCCTGTTCAACCGTGTTGTCAAAGCGCGTGATGGACACGACCGGGCCGAAAACTTCTTCTTGAACGATTTCGTCTTTTTGCAGGGCACCCGCCAAAACTGTCGGTTCATAAAAGAACCCAGGGCCATCGACCTTGTTACCACCACACAGGTTTTCAATATGTCCGGTTGCTACAGCACGTTGGACAAAGCCGTCAACTCGGTCACGGTGTGCAGCCGTGATCATGGGTGGAATTTCAGACTCAGCATTATTTGCGTCGCCATATTTGATGGTTGAAACAGCTTTCGCCAGCTTTTCAGAAAATTCGTCATAAATGCCATCTGCGGCGTAGACCCGGCACGCGGCGACGCAATCTTGCCCACCGTTGTAATAGCCATAAGCGCGGATCGTTTCGACAGCTTTGTCCAGGTCCGCATCATCAAAGACAATAACAGGTGCTTTGCCGCCCAATTCAAAGTGGGTGCGTTTAAGGTTACCCGCAGCCAATTTAAGCACCGCTTTTCCGGTCTCAACCGAACCGGTGACCGAAATCATGCGGATGCGGGGGTGCTTCGACAGCTCAGCCCCAACGTCAGGGCCATTGCCCGTCAGGATGTTGATCACACCAGCGGGAAAGACCTCAGCGAACAAGGGGGCCAAGGCCAGCATGGTCAATGGGGTGTTTTCGGACGGTTTGAACACCACGCAATTGCCCGCAGCCAACGCAGGCGCAATCTTCCAGGCCGCCATCATCAACGGATAGTTCCAAGGTGCGATCTGAGCAACCACGCCGACGGGGTCTCGGCGGATCATGCTGGTCATACCTTCGAAATATTCACCCGCAGCCGACCCGGTCATCACCCGACACGCCGACGCATAAAAGCGAAAGCAGTCCGAGATCGCGGGAATTTCATCTTCAAGCATGCGCTGATAGGGCTTGCCGGTGTTCAGCGATTCCAGCTTAGCCAGTTCTTCAGCGCGGCTGTCAATTTCGTCCGCAATGCGTGTCAACAAAACGCTGCGTTCCGCTGGCGGCTTCGCCCCCCAAGATGAAAAAGCCGCTTCGGCAGCACCAACCGCTTCGTCAACTTGGGCTGCACTGGCGCTGTTGATGAGAGCAATCTCTTCGCCGTTTTCAGGATTGATAACAGCGTCGCCCTTGCCTTGTCCCGCGACAAGAGACCCATTGATCAGCTGGTGAACTTGCATGCTTAGATTAATCCTTCTTTCTGCAACTCGGTGGTCGCATGTTCGATACTCTTGGCGAGAATGGCGATCATTTCATCAACCCCCGTCTTGTCGATGATCAAGGGCGGCGACAGAATCAACAGGGCTTCGTAGGGGCGCACGATCAGGCCGAACTGCTCGCAGAATTTGTCGACAACAAGTGCGGCATGCATATCTTTGTCTTCTGCCGCCGTCATGTTGTGACTGATGTTGCATTCGATACACGCCATCAGGTGATGTCCACGGACTTCACCAATGATGTCGTATTTCTCCAACTTTTTAAGCTGTTCCATAAAGTACGGGCCAATGTCTTGGACGTGTTCGCACACCTTATCGCGCTTGAGAATCTCGATATTCTTTAACGCCGCTGCACACGCCACCGGATGGCCCGAATAGGTATAGCCATTGGTAAAGTACGCCGCGTCCGGTGCGTTGCTGCCGGACACGCGGTCAAACAACCTGTCGGAAATGATGGTTGCCCCCAACGGCTGATAACCACTGGAAATACCTTTGGCACACGTGATGATGTCCGGCACAATGTCCCAAACGGGTTCGGCAGAGAAAAAATGCCCAAGGCGCCCAAACCCGGTGACCACTTCGTCCAGGATGTAGAGGATGTCGTACTTTTCACAGACCTGTTTCATGGCCTTGTGGTAGCCCGCAGGCGGAACCAAGACACCGCCCGAGCCCATAATCGGCTCGGCAATAAAGCAGGCGACTTTTTCGGGGCCGATCTCTTTGATCTTGTCTTCAAACTCATCAACAAGGTGCTGCAAGTACTGCTCAACCGACAACGCTTTATCGCGACGGTAAGGGTTGGGACCTTCGACGTGATGGATGAAGTCGGACATGTAATGGAAGTAGGTTCGGTCTACCGCTTTGCCGGACAGCGACGCACTCAGAAAAGAGCTGCCGTGATAACTTTCGGTGCGCGAAATCACATGTTTTTTCTCAGGCTGGCCCATCGCGTTAAAGTAAAAATGCACAAATCGAATGGCGGAATCGACCGCACTTGATCCACCCGTAGTCAAATGCACCCGGTTCAAATCGCCGGGCGTTAGGTCCGCCAAAACTTTCGCGAGTTCTGCTGAGAGCGGATTGGTCATGGCACCAAAGGGCGTGTAGTACACCAGCTGTTTGATTTGTTCGGCGATGGCGTCGGCCATTTCTTCATTGGCGTAACCGATGTTGACGCACCACATACCTGCAATACCGTCGATGTAGCGATTGTTCTCGCTGTCATAGACGTGATAGCCCTCGCCTTTGGTCATCACCAAGTCGCCTTGGTCTGCAGCGGTCGCCAAATCGGCCCACGGATGGAGCGTATGACGCTTGTCTATTTCGCTAATGGCGCCCGTGTCAAAATTGTCTTGCCCGTCACTCATAACCATACTGTCCTGTCTCAATCGTTTCGCGTGTGAGGGTGTCTTACTGATCGTCATTCAGCAAGAGGCATTCCGAAAACGCCCCGCGCATGCAGTGATTTGAACTCATCGAAGTTGTGTAAGCCCCCGCATTGATGAACGCGATCAGGTCTTCTTCGTTCACTTGGGGGAAAGGAAAGTCTTCCAACAAGATGTCGAGGGCTTCGTTAATATTGCCCGCAAAGCTGACCGCCTTCATGTTTGACGGATCAAAACTTTTTTCTTTTGTATCAGAAAGTTTGCAGGGTGTCGGTTCAGCCGGAAGCTTGTAGTGCACAGGTTCCATCGACAAGTTGAAGCCACCGTTGACGCCAACAAAAGCTTGACCGGATTTTGTTTCCACGGTGTTGGCTTCCAACACCATCAGGCCAGCGTCTTTGACGATGTAGGTGCCGGGTTCAACGCGAATTTCAAAGGGCTTGTCGCCAAACACTCGTTTGATTTTGTCGCTCCACTCCGCCAAGGACAGGGGCGCGTCATCCTTTGTATAGGGCACACCTAAGCCACCGCCCAGGTTCACACACTTCACATCCCCAACCTGCTCAATCATCTTCAGGCATTCGCCCAAAATGTCTTCCCATGGGCTGAGCTGGCAATCCAAGTAACCACACCCGGTATGAAAATGAATGGCCTCGATGGTCATATCGTAGTCTTTAGCAATCGCCAGCGCTTCATTCAGTTCAGAACGATAGATGCCGAACTTGGTGGGCTTTTCACCACTGTAACGCAACAATTCGTTGGAACCATACCCCGTTCCCATGGCGGGGTTGATGCGCACGCCGATGCTTCGCCCAGGGCTGCGCTTACCCAGTCTGCGCAACATGCTGAGCCCGTCGCAGTTGATCAACAGGTCCGGAAAGCTGGCAAGAAAATCAAGATCGGCGTTGGAAACGGACGTGCCCGTGTATGAGATGTCGCTCACGTCAAATCCGCAGCTCAGCGCATGGCGAACTTCTTCGGGAGAGCACACATCAACACCGCAAGATGTTTGAGTTTTCAGCAGTGTGAGCAACGGCGCAAATCGATTGGCCTTTACAGCGTAAAAAATGCGATTGCTTTTGCCTGTTGCGTCAAGCGCGGACTGAACTCGTTCGATGTTCTCCAACACTCGCGCGCCGTCGTACAAAAACAAAGGCGTTCCCAATTTTTCGCCAAGGCTTTGAACAGACTGTCCCGCGAATGTGAGTTCTTGGTCTTCGTTGTAACGAAGGCCTTCTCTTTCCCACCATAAATTCATAACGCTCAATCTCTTTATTCTCATTAATATCGAAGCCCGTTCTAAGCAGGCCTGTTTCGGGATGTTTCTCGGGCTATAGGCTTGCTGTCTCGTTCGAGCATCCCCCGGCCAAGCATACCCCAGATCGAGAAAGGTTTAGGTGAGCCGCTCAAGCAGAGATGCTGAAACACATTCAGCTAACAATGACGGGGGAGGCACAACGGTGAGGCTTCGACGGAGAGGCCCAACAGGGGGCGTCCGGGGCTATTTAGAACCGATCAGCGCTTTCGTAATGACCTCAATACTTCCTCAACGAAGTGTTTGTACCCATTCATGCTCAAATTTAGGCGGCATGATTGCTTACAAAGCGTAAAGAATCAATGCTGAAGTCTGTTTTTGGCTATACCCGGACCCATGCTTATCATCATTGATATGTCTGGAAACGCACCAAGAGAAGACAATATTTGCACTGCCCTGCGACTTCTTTGGCGCGAAGCCAAAGGGGTATGGATGCCAGCTCGGTCCTGCATACGAGGCCATGACCTAGCCCCGCGATTCCACCTTTAAAATGACCCCTTCGGCAGCCACGACTTCGACCTTAGTGCCCGCAGCCATGTCATCGCCCGCCACTTTCCAGGTGCTGTCGTCCACTTTGATTTTGCCAAAGCCGCCTTCGATGGGCTCCTCCAGCGTGAAGTGACGCCCGACGTATTGTTGGCCCCGTTGGTTCAAAGTCGGATGGTCTGTTTGCAACGGTCTTTTCTTCAGATACATCCGCCCAGCCACCACACTGATGACGGACAAAACGGCGAACACAATCAGCTGCCATTCCATGGCCATGTCGGGGCTCAACCACGACACCACGCCTGTGAGCAAAGCCGCCAAGCCCAGCCACATGAACACGACACCCGGCGCGAACATTTCCAAGATCAACAAGACCACGCCCGCGATCAACCAGTGCCAAAAGGTCACTTCGTCAAACACGTTCATAGGCAGCATCTGCTCGTCAGAAGGTGGTTGCCCCGTCATCACACTAGCGAGAAGGTGGAACACTGCTGCCTCCGCCCGGTTTGTCGCTCATATCCGAAAAAGCCCCTTTGCCCAGTTCCGCAATCCCGGCCAGAGAGCTCAAGATGCCGGTTGCTTCCATGGGCATGAACAAGACTTTCTGATTGCGGGCCGAGGCGATGTCTTTCAAGGCCTCAACATATTTTTGCGCAACGAAGTAGTTCACCGCCTGCACATCCCCGCCAGCGATGGCCTCGGACACCATGTTGGTGGCTTTGGCTTCGGCCTCAGCTTCGCGTTCGCGGGCTTCAGCGTCACGATAAGCGGCTTCTTTGCGGCCTTCGGCTTCCAAGATGGCGGCTTGTTTTTCACCTTCTGCGCGCAGCACTGCCGATTGACGCGAACCTTCGGCTTCCAGAATTTGTGCGCGTTTTTCGCGCTCAGCTTTCATTTGACGCGCCATGGAATCCACCAGATCGCGCGGCGGCGAAATGTCTTTGATTTCGATGCGCGTGACCTTCACACCCCACGGCGTCGTGGCTTCGTCCACCACGGTCAACAGTTTGGCATTGATATTGTCGCGTTGAGACAACAGCTCATCCAAGTCCATGGACCCCATCACGGTCCGCACGTTGGTCATGGTCAAATTCAAGATCGCACGGTGGAGATCGTTGACCTCATAGGCCGCAGCGGCGGCATCCAAGATTTGGTAGAACACCACGCCGTCGGCTGTGACCATGGCGTTGTCCTTGGTGATGACTTCTTGCGACGGCACGTCGAGAACTTGTTCCATCATGTTCAACTGGGCACCAACACGGTCCACCACGGGAATGATGACGTGAAGTCCGGGTTTTAGCGTCGTGGTGTAGCGCCCAAACCGTTCGACCGTGTATTCCATGCCTTGCGGCACGACTTTGACACCCATAAAGACGATTGCCAGGGCAAAAAGAAGGATCGCCCCCGCAAATCCTGCAAATCCAGCCAATTCCATTGGTGTACCCCCTAATAAGTCGTCAACCATTGAGGATTAAACTATGACCGAGAACGTTTGTATGGCGCAACCATTTTCGTTTGGCTTTTGTGCTTTGGGCACATCACGAATAGCTGTAACATATCGAAAATATTACAGAAAATGTCTGTAACCTAAGGGAATGACTACCCCATGACCATTGCTGGGAAAGCCGATTGGCCGCAAACGCCGGATGGCACAACCGACTGGGAATTTGTATTTGAGGATGCAGAAACTGGCTTTATCCAGCTGGTGATGCAGTCGCCCAACACCGACGTCTTGCGTCAAACCACCACGGTGGTGATCGAAAAGCTGTTTACGCGCCGCCTTGACGAGGACGAAGTTGCACGCCTGAAGACCCAGCTGGCGATCATTCTCAGCGAAAGCCCAGAACTGCCCGTCCAGCAACAAGGCGTCACCGCACTTTTGCGGGGCATCAAAGACACACGCATCGAAAAAGCCCGGATTTTTGTCGAGCGCAAAAAGGCCGGGGCAACCATCGACCGCCGTTCCGGTTGGCTGTGGAAGATTGATGTCTTGCTCAGACCTAAAGTCTTGATCCCGGTGAGCTTGATATTCGTGCTGAGCTTAACCGGTGCCGTCTATGGTTTGCTCAACATCACCGTTGGCCCATCGCGACCGAAAGTCATCATCGCGGAACCCAAGACCCCGCCTCTTGTCGCCGCAAACAAAGCTGAGGCCCCTAAAGCAGAGCCAGAAGCGAAACCTGAACCTGAACCGGCTCCAGAGCCAAAACCCGAACCCGAACCCGAGCCCGAGCCCGAGCCTGCTGCTGAACCCGAAGACGAAGCCGCAACACAAGAGCCAGTAAGCGTCTGGTTAAAGACCATGCGCTGGCCATTGTCGTCGCTGAGCACCTCTGAACGGCCGCAGTACTTCGCGGTCATTTTGCATGTGAAAGACTGGGACACCAAAGTCGGCGTGTGTCGGCGGGTCGCCAACGTGATGGACCAGCTATATCAAGCGTTCAATCATGTTCTGCCGCAAAACCGGCGCGTCACCGACAAAGAGATCAGCGATCTATCCACCGTCATCCCCGGGGCCGTAAATCAGATTTTCGGTGGCAAGGTCATCATTGGTGCCGAAGTCCACCGTTACGGCGCGCCGGGATACAAGGCCGCGACATTACCGCCGTACTGCCAGTCGCAAAATAAAAGGTCGCAAAATAAAAGATAGCCTAGACTAGATTGTGACCGGTTCTTCGCGCCCGCCGCGCTTGCGTTCTTCGGCCAAGTAGCCGTCCACTTGCGCCAACGGCACGGTGAAGCTGAAACGCGCACCTTGTTCGTCTGGGTTATCGTCGACCCAGATGGATCCGCCCAAAAACGAAATGATTTCACGGCAAATCGCGAGGCCGAGACCCGTTCCACGGGGCATCTTGTCGGTGCCTTGGTTGAACTGGTGGAACTTCTCAAAGACTTCGGCTTTCTTCTCATCCGGAACGCCGTCGCCGTTGTCCGTCACACTGATCTGCAAAGAGCCTTGCTGCACCCGGGCAACGACCATAACGTGACCGCCGGGCTGGGCACAGAATTTCGCAGCGTTGGACAAGAGGTTCACCAACACCTGCACCAACTGATCCGCGTCGGCCTTGATCATGGGCATGCCTGCGGCTAGGTCCACTCGCAGGTTGATCTTGCGTTCTTTCATCAGACCCGACATGGCCGCGATGGCCTGTTCGACCACAACGCGGGAATCAACGTTCGCCAGCGCCCAGTCCATTTGCCCGGATTCCATTTTAGCCAAATCCAAGATTTGATCGATGAGACGGGACAAACGTTCGCTCTCTTTGCGGATGACGAGCAAAAAGTGTTCCGTTTCTTCTTCGCTGACGTCGGGCGTTTCCGACAAAATTTCTGAAAACGCGCGGATAGAGGTCAACGGCGTGCGCAATTCGTGCGAAATGGTGTTGAGGAAATCGTCTTTCAGCGAGTCGAGCTCTTTCAGCCGTTCGTTGGCAGCTTGCAGCTTGGTCGTGGTTTCTTCCAATTCACGCGATTTGGTTTCCAGCATACGCGAGTACTGAATGGCTTGAGAGGTCTCGTCCAAGATCTTGTACATCTCGTCCAAACTCACGATACCGCCTTTGACGACCGAGCCGATCATCACACGCGACGTCGCCGCGCCGACCGCACCGGACAACATCTTTTCCGCCAAATCCAACCAGGATGTGTCGGCGATCAAGTTGGGGCGATACAAAACGCCTTGGTCCGTGGAAAAATCGCGAAAGGCTTTGGACGCCCGATCTTCGCCGACGAAACGTCCGACCAAATTGCACAAATCGCCAATGGTGGCAGACCCCTTCAAAAAGCGCGGATCTTTCAGACCTTCGGTATACAAAAACACGTCAACAAACATGGTGCCTTGAATGCGCTCGATGGTGCTTTGGCGCGTCAGCAACGAGCCGATCACATAGGCGGAAATGTTGACCAACATGCTCCAAAACATCGAATGCGAAAGATTGTCCAAACCATCCATGCCGAACAAGGCATAGGGGCGCAAAAATTCGATTCCGAACGGACCATAGTCGATCAAGCTGGTGGGCAGCCAGCCCGACTGGGCAAAGGATGGCAACAACAACGTGTAAGCCCACACCAAGGTGCCCAAGCTCATACCCGCCAACGCACCTTTGAGCGAAGCTTCTTTCCAAAACATGCCGCCGATGATCGCAGGGGCAAATTGAGCAGCCGCGGCAAACGACACCAAACCAATGGTCACCAACGAATACGATTCCGACGCAATGCGGAAGTAGGCATAGCCTAAAATCAAAATGCCGATGATGGACGCGCGGCGGATCAACAGCAAAAGGCTAGAGATGTTGGCGCTGCGTTCCAGATCAACCCAACGCATCTTCACCAACATCGGTACAACGATGTTGTTACACACCATGGTCGACAACGCGATGGCCGCAACAATGACCATTGACGTCGCCGCAGACAACCCACCAATGAACGCCAACAGCGCGAGAGCGCCATTGTCGTAATACATCGGCACGGTCAGAACAAACATGTCCGCATCCATGCTGCTCATCATCAATCGTCCGCTGATCGCAATCGGCAAAACAAAAATATTGATCAGCAAAAGATACAAAGGGAACAGCCACACGGCGGTGCGTAAGTGGTTCTCATCCGTGTTTTCAACAGCCGTAATATAGAACTGACGCGGCAAGCAGATGATCGCCAACATGGACAAGATGATCATCGTCACCCAGCGCGCATATCCATCGTCCGGGTTCACCGTAAACAAATGATTCAGCTCAGCGTTTTGAGCTTTCGCAAACAAATCGCCAAAGCCATCGTACACACCGAAGGTCACAAAGAAGCCCACAGCCAAAAATGCAAACAATTTGACGATGGACTCAAACGCAATGGCGGCAACGATGCCTTGGTGGTGTTCACTGGCGTCAATGTGGCGGGTGCCAAACAAAATGGAAAAGACTGCCAACAATAGGGCAATCAAAAACGTCGTATCCAAACCAAACTGGGACAACACCGGACTGATGATGGAATCTTCCTCGGAATGGTTCGTGATGATTTCAAAGCTGGTGGCGATCGATTTCAGCTGCAAAGAAATATATGGCGTGGTGCCGATCACCGCGATGATGGCGACCAAAGCACCTAAGATGGAACTTTTGCCATAGCGCGACGAAATAAATTCGGCGATGGACGTGATGCGGTTAACTTTGCAAATCCGCAAGATCTTCACCCAGCCCACGGACCACACGGCAAAGACCAACGTAGGCCCAATATAAATCGGCAAAAAATCCAGGCCGGAACGCGCGGCTAAGCCCACGGATCCATAAAACGTCCACGATGTACAAAAGACCGCGATGGATAAGGTGTAGATATACGGGTTTTTGGTGATCGAGCGCCCGCGCTCTGCCGCTTTATCCCCAAAGTAAGCGATGGCGAACAAAGCGCAGATATACAAAATGGACGCAAAAACTACCAAACCGCCTTGCATGGCTTAGCTCCGCCTGCGCGCGTCGGTATCTGGAAATGTCGGTTCCATCGCCTGCCCGCTCGCCGCGCCGTCTTTGCGCAAGGGGCTGGGCCTGGCACCAATGAAAATCGCTACGATTATAAATGCCCAAACGCCGAACAAAACTAAGTAGGTCACCGGCAAACCCAACACCAAGACCGAGTGATTATAAATGCCGATCACAGGCGGCAAGAACATGACAACGCCGAACATAAACAGCGTCAACGACCATTCCTGCTTGCGTCCTGTGCGCTTCATAAAAGATCAACTTGTTCAGACAGTTAAGAAATGGTGCAGCCTTCGAGCCCCAACAGCGAATTCACGCGATCACAGACATCGCGGGTCGAATAGGGTTTGGTGATGTAGTCGTCCGCCCCCAATGACATGGCTTTTTCTTTGTCTGCTTCACGGCTTTTGGCGCTTAAAATCAGAATCTTCACATCCGACCAATCTGGATTGGCGCGAATGACTTCGCAAACCGATAAGCCGTCGCGTTTGGGCAGCATAACGTCCAACAGAACCACATCAGGCGTTTGCTCATGCATGGCGTCGAGCGCGGCTTCGCCGTCCTCAGCAATGCGGACGTCATGGCCTGAGCGTTTCATGATGAACTGAAGTGACAGAACGATGTTCGGTTCGTCCTCCACCACCAAAACAGAATGCGTCATACGCGTGATGTTCCCTATCCCCATATTCGTATTCAATTCCGCACTCAGATCGACTTTTTAGTTGTGTTGTCGAATTTTCAGCGCTGCGGAACGTCCTCACTGTGACGCATCCTAACGATTTTGTACGAAATTGTCATCTATCGCGTCTCGCAGGTGCGAAACGCCCAAAAACCAATAAGGCCCCAGGAATAACCCTGGGGCCTTACGGCATCTGACGAGCAAGGGGGGTAGGAGTGATGAGTGTCTTTCCCACTTGCGAGGGAAAAACGTTAGATCGCCAGATATTCGTCGCGAAGTTCTTTGTTATCGAGAACCTCTTGAGCGGTGCCGTTAAACACGACCTCGCCCATATCCAAGATGATTGCCCGGTCTGCCAAGTGCAGTGCCGCAATCGCATTTTGTTCCACGATGATGGACGTCATGCCCAGTTTCTTCACGCTTTCGAGAATGCTTTCGATCTCGTGAACGATAACCGGTGCCAAACCTTCATAGGGTTCGTCCAACAACAACAGTTTGACGTCACGGGCCAAGGCACGGGCAACAGCCAACATTTGCTGTTCACCACCCGACAGGGTCACGCCTTCTTGATTGCGGCGTTCCGCCAAGCGCGGGAAGTGTTCGTAGATACGTTCAATGGACCAGCCAATCGGCGGTGCGATTTGTGCCAGCGACAAGTTTTCTTCCACGGTCAAACCGGGGATGATGTTGCGGTCTTCGGGAACCAGGGCAACGCCGTTGCGGGCTGCCTGCCAAGATTCCATATTGTGCAACGGTTGGTGATCCAACCAAACTTCGCCGTGGCGCAGTTCCGGGTCGTCCATGCGGGCGATGGAACGCAGCGTGGAGGTTTTGCCTGCACCGTTGCGGCCCAAGAGTGCGACGATTTCACCTTCGTGAATGTCGAAGCTGACACCTTGAACGATGTAGCTCTCACCGTAGTAGGAGTGAAGATCCCACGCCGAGAAATAGGCGTGCGCAGAACCTTCGTTTGTGATTTTTTCGGCGGTCGGCGTATTGCCGACATCGCCCAAATCGATGCCAAGATTTTGATCGCTCATAGGTGTGCTCCGCCAAGATATGCTTCTTGAACTTTCGGGCTGCCACGCACTTCGTCGGGCTTGCCGTCAGCAATGATTGCGCCTTGCGCCAAGACCGAGATGTGATCAGCCAAGCTGAACACAACGTGCATGTCGTGCTCAATGATGACTTTGGTCATACCGCGAGTCTTCAAACGCTTCAAGATGTCGATGGTCCGGTTGGTGTCGTGACGCGCCATACCAGCGGTCGGTTCGTCCAACAGCAACAACTTAGGCTTTTGGATCAGACCCATGGCCAATTCCAGACGGCGTTTGTCACCACGTGACATGGAGCCGGAATGCCCATGCTTTTGATTTTCCAAAGCCATGTCGACTAAGACTTCTTCAGCGAGATCGCGGATCTCGGCTTCTTTGCCCATGGACTTGAACGGATTGAATTTAAATTCACCGTCGCGTTTGGCCAAAGCCGGGATCATGACGTTTTCCAAAACCGTCAGTTCCGGGAAGATTTCCGGCGTTTGGAACACGCGCACCACACCTGCTTGGTTGATCTGATACGGCGTTTTGCCGGTCAGCGGAATGTCGCCAAACATCACAGAGCCGTTATCGGGTTCCAAGCGGCCGATGCACACGTTCAACAACGTGGATTTACCTGCACCGTTCGGACCGATGATGGCGTGTGTTTCGCCTTCCTTGATCTTCAAGTTGATGTCGGTCAGCGCTTTCAAGCCACCGAAGGTTTTGTTTACGCCTGAGACGTCCAGGACGATGTTTTCTGTTTCACTCATGTCCCTTACCCCTCATTCGCTTGTGTGTCGGAAGACGCGGTTTCATCGAACTTCGACTTCGTCACAAAAGCCTTAATCTTGTTCACACCTTCGACAATGCCACCGGGCAGGAAGATCACAATCACCATGAACAACGCGCCCAAGGTCAAGTGCCAGCCTTTTCCGACGAACGGATCGACGAGGAACACCATGACATTTGCTAAAATGTCCGGCAGGAACGAGAAGATGTCTTGCAATACCTGTTCGTTGAAGGCCGAGAAGATGTTTTCGAAGTATTTGATGATGCCCGCACCGATGATCGGACCGAACAAAGTGCCGACACCGCCCAAGATGGTCATCAAAACCACCTCACCCGAAGCCGTCCACTGCATACGTTCCGCACCCGCCAAAGGATCGGTCACGGCCATCAAGGCCCCAGCCAAACCCGCATACGAGCCGGAGATCACAAACGCCGCCAACAAGTACGGACGTGTGTTAAAGCCCGTGTAGCTCATCCGCGTTTGGTTGGACTTAATCGCCGCCAACTTCAAACCGAAGGGCGAACGGAAAATCCGAAGCGAGACATAGAATGCGAGAATGAGAATGACCGCACAGAAGTAGAACCCGAAGTTGCCGTCCCAATCGCTCATCTTCATACCGAAGAAGTTCGTGGAAGGCAGGCCTTCGCTTGCGGCACGCTCTGCATCCAAAATCCGCGGATCAGCGGCTTCCAGCTGCAAGCTGGTTTCACCGTTGGTGATCGGCGTCAGAACGGAGTATGCCAAGTTGTATGACATCTGGGCAAACGCCAGCGTCAGGATTGAGAAGTAAATGCCGGAACGACGCAAGCTGATAAAACCGATCAACAAGGTAAACGCGCCAGCGATCAAAACCGCAAAGAGGATCGCCGGAACGACGTTCATGGTCAGCAGTTTAAACGACCAAACCGCCGCATACGAACCAACACCCAAGAACGCGGCGTGACCAAAGGACAGATAGCCCGTCAAACCGAACAGAATGTTGAAACCAATGGCGAAGATGCCAAAGATTGCAAATTTCTGCATCAAATCCGGATAAGCCGCACCGATGGGTTCCAGCCAGATCGGCATGGTCAACACCGCGGCCGAAAAGACGACCATCAGCAGCATATCTTTGCGAGGGCTGGAAGAGGTTGAAATACTCATGACTTAGCTCTCCATCACACCCTTGCGGCCCATCAACCCACGCGGGCGGACCAACAAGATGACCACGGCAACCAAATAGATGATGATTTGGTCAATGCCTGGAATAATTTGTTTAATTTCATTCATCGAGGCGAACGATTCCATGATGCCCAGCAAGAACCCGGCCGCAACAGCGCCAGGAAGCGAGCCCATGCCGCCGACAACCACCACAACAAAGGACAGAACCAACAGTTCCATACCCATGTGATAATCCGGTGCGACAATCGGGGTGTACATGGTCCCCGCCAAGCCTGCGACAACAGCCGCCAAGGCGAACACAATGGTGAAACGACGCTGAATATTGATGCCCATCAAGCCGACCGTGTCACGGTCCGCCATACCGGCGCGAACAACCATGCCATAGGTCGTGTACTGCAAGAACGCAAACACGCCACCGATCAAGGTAAAGGCGAAGAAGGCATAAATCAAACGCCACCACGGATAAACGACACCTTCGCCGAGACCGATCCACGCGCCAATGTTGGCACTGCCGGAAACGACGTCGGGTGCACCCATGGGAATGGGGTTGGCACCGTAAAAGTGTTTGACGATTTCCTGGACCACGATGGCCAGACCAAACGTCACCAGAATCTGTTCCGCGTGGGTACGCTTATAGAAATAACGGATCAGGCCGCGCTCCATAGCGATGCCGATCAACGCCATCATGGGTATGGTAAACAGGATCGATATGGGCACCGAATAGTCGATGATCATCGTCCCGGTTTCACCCAACCATGTTTCCAGATAGGGGATTTCTTTGTAGGCCTCGAAGAACGTGATGCTTTCATCACGGACCTTTTCAGAAACCGACAGAAGTTGGTTTACAGACACCGCGCAAAAAGCGCCCAACATGAACAACACGCCGTGGGCGAAGTTCACGATACCCAGTGTACCGAAAGCCAAAGTGAGCCCAAGAGCGATGAGGGCATAGGCAGCACCCTTATCAAGGCCGTTTAGAATTTGAATAAATATAGCGTCCATTGCACCCAATCCATCTCTGTAGCGCGCGGCGCGCGCTGGATGTTAGCGGTTTGCATTGAAGTAAAGTGGGTTTCGTGGCGCTGAAACCGAAGTTTCAGCGCCACAATCCCGCGGTCGAGGCGAAACTTAGATCGGGCCCAAGTCGCCGCCGAACATTGCTGCGTCATACTCAACTTGAGCACGCGGAACAATTTGTTCAACTTTCAACAGATCGAACTGAGAGGTCGGGTTTTCGTTACCGCGAACAACCAGAACGTCTTTGAAGCACTGGTGATCAGCAGCGCGATATTCGACATCGCCGTTGCCCATACCATTGAACTTGAGGCCTTCCAGAGCCGGAATAACACCAGCCGGATCGAAGGTACCAGCGCGTTCGCAAGCATCTGCATACAGCAACGTTTGAACGTAGCAGGTGTGTGCAGCCATGGACGGCGGGAAGCCGTACTTGCTGGCGAAGGATTTCACGAATGCCGGCGTACCTGCATCGGAATCTTCTGCGGACAAGGACCAGTTCCAGTTGGTGGTACCCAAGATACCTTTGATGTCTTCGCCCGAGCCTTGCGCCATTTTACGCGAGAACAGGGGAACAACGACTTCCCACTTCTTGCCGGTTTTCGCCATTTTGTTGCGCAGATCGAAAGCAACAGCAGCAGACAAGGAGTCGTTCATGTTCTTACCATAGTGGTTCAGAACCAAAACGTCGGCATCGGAGTTGATGGCCTGGGTGATGTAGGACGAGAAGTCAGTTTGCGTCAAAGGCGTGCGAACCGGCTGAACCGTCGACCAGCCGAGTTTTTCGGTGGCGTTTTTGATCGATTCTTCTTGCGTCCAGCCCCAGGAGTAGTCAGCCGTGAGGTGATAGGCGCGACGATCTTTACCGAACTCTTTTTCCAAGATCGGAGCCAGAGCTTGACCGGACATGTAAGCGTTGAAGAAGTGGCGGAAGCCATAACGCTTTTTGTCTTTACCGGTGGTGTCGTTGGAGTGCGTCAAACCAGCCATGAACATCAATTTGGCTTCGTTGCACAGACCTTGAACAGCGATAGCAACACCGGAGGAAGAACCGCCGGTAATCATGATAGCGCCGTCTTTTTCGATCATACGCTTAGCAGATGCACGAGCAGCCGGAGATTTGGTTTGCGTGTCACCCGTGACGTATTCGACTTTTTTGCCCAAGATGCCGTTACCTTTGAGAGACAGCGGCTTCATGGTGTTCATCATACCGCCGTCGCCGCCACCATTGAGGTGTTCGACAGCCAGTTTGTATGCGCGCAGTTCATCTGCACCTTCTTCAGAATAAGCACCCGTTTGCGGAACGTTGAAACCCAACGTCACGCTGCCACCCGTCGGTGCGTTGGTAAAAGCGTTTGCATTGCGGGTAAAAATCAGCGGCGTGGACAAAGCGACACCAGTTGCGGCACCAGCTTTCAACACGCTACGGCGAGAAATATCAGACATATTGTAACTCCCTGATGGTTTATGTCGTCACCGCTTCCGGCCCAATCCGGAGATACGGTTAAGTGACATCTGTGAGAGATGAGCCTTGGGGAGGTCCACATTTTTTGCTTTTCGCCCTATCCCTCGTCACTTTGACAGTAAAGAATTTTCACTAAACCCCGACCAAAGTCGACAACATTTTGCAAATAGGTGCTTTTTTATGTTAACGTTGAAAATAATCATGTTGTAAACTTGTAAATTATGTAAATTTCAAAAGGTTGTGTACAAATGGTAAAAAACATCATGTTGGGGACCCGTTTGCGCAAACTTCGCAATGATCGTGGACTTTCCCAAGTCAAGCTGGCCGACCAGTTGGGTATATCCGCAAGTTATCTCAATTTGATTGAACACAACCGCCGCACCCTTACGGTTCCGCTGTTATTGCGCCTCAGCCAGATCTTGGAAGTAGACCCTCAGGTCTTTTATCCGCAGCAAGAAAACCTGCTGACAGCCGAGGTCGCCGAAACCCTGCGCGACCCCATGTTCGAAGATTTTCAGCTTTCCGACACCGATGTCGGCACCTTGGTGGCGGATGCGCCAGAGCTCTGCCAAGCCGTTGTCAAAGCCTATAGCGCCTACCGGAAGTCTCACGAAGATTTACAAATGGTCTCTGAACGCCTGGCTCAAGACCCCGTCATTTCCAACGCAGGCTACCGTTTGCGCATGCTTTTGACGTCGATTTTGTCGTTTTCGGAAATCCTCCACGATACCGAAGATTTGAGCGCGAACGAACGCCATGACTTTTCCAAAATTGTCATGGACGAATCTGAAAACCTGTCAGAAGCCGTGACCGATATGTTGGGGCTGATTACAGGTGACGGCCTAATGGACGTTGCCGGTGGCCTGTCTCCGACTGAAGCCGTCACCGACTATATGCAGGCCAACAACAACCATTTCACCGCATTGGAAGACGCCGCCGACGATTTGCGCCGCGAAGCAGGGTTGGAGAGTGCATCGCCCCATATGCGCTTAGCCGGATATTTGCTGGAAAAGCATGGTGTAACCATCGAAACCGCCCCACCCGACATCCATACCTCTGCCGCCACGGTCTATGACGAAGAACGTCGCCAGCTGGTGGTGTCGCGCGCGCTTCCCCAGGCCAGTCTCAACTTCCACTTGGCGCTGTTTTCCGGGAAAATGTCGTACGGCCCGCTCTTGGCTGACCTCGCCAACGTGCCGGAGCTGCCTAACGAAGCAGCCCGCACACGAGGCATTGCCGCCCTCGCCAACTATTTCGCTGGGGCCTGCCTCATGCCCTATGACGACGTGTTGGAGACCGCCGAAGTCACGCGCTATGACATCGATCAGATCAGCCAGCACTTCGCCACCAGTTTCGAACAGGCGTGTCACCGCCTCACCAATCTGCGCAATCCCAACAAGTCGGGTATTCCTTTGCACCTGATCCGCGTGGACGTTGCGGGCAATATCTCCAAGCGGTTCAGTGCTTCTGGCCTGCGCATCCCCAAATACGGCAGCGCGTGCCCGCGTTGGGCGGTGCACCAGGCGTTCATGACCCCCGGCGCCATCCGTGCACAGTTGGACCGCCTGCCCGACGGGTCTCGCTATTTCAACGTGGCGCGCACCGTGAGCAAACCGCGTCTGGCTTACGGCATGCCGCAAAGCCACTATTCCATTTCCATTGGCTGTGAGGTGGGTGATGCACGGCGCATGATCTATTCCGACGGCATAGACATCGAGCACGCTCACACCCCGACCCCCGTCGGCATCGCGTGCCGATTGTGCGAACGCGCCGATTGCAGCCAGCGCGCCGCGCCGCCGCCGCCGCAAGTCAGCTCCGCCACTGAGGGACGGGGACGCAATATTTCGCCGGGTATTGGGGATGTTTAAAGCTGGCCGTCTTCCAGGGCCAAGCACGCCGTCATGGCTTGACCGAAACTCAACCCTGCATCACCGGGGGATAATTTTTTTGGCACCAGAACGCTCATGCCTTCTTTGGTTAAATTTTGGACCAAAGCGTCGCGTACGACTGTGTTGAAAAAACACCCGCCGCCAAAGCCCACCGTATTCAGGCCACTGCGTTCACGGGCTTGCAAAACCCAATCGGTCAAGGCCACAGACAGTGTCCCGTGGAACAAATTAGCGCCCGCTTGCGGGTCCATCCCCACCAATTCCAACAGCAACGGCCGCACGTCCAACATGCCGTCTGCATCCACGCTCCAATCGCCTCCCATCACCGTGGGCGCGGTGGCCAGGGCTTCCAGAGCCATGGGCGCTTGGCCTTCAAACGCGGCGACTTCATGGACACCCAGCAGTCCGCACGCCGCGTCAAACAGACGTCCGCAGCTCGACGTCACGGGGCTGTTGATTTCACGGTTCATCATGTCGTCCAACATGGCGGCGTGGGGGTGGTGCGAAAAACGTTCAGCGATCTCTGAGCCATGACCCAGTGCATGAAGGGCTGCTGCGCCCATGCGCCAGGGTTCGCGCGCCGCAATATCGCCGCCGGGTTGAGCCAAGCGTGACAGATGGCCGAAACGGTCATAGGCATGCCCGTCCACCACCAACAACTCCCCACCCCACGATTCATCCCCCGGCCCTAAACCAAAGCCGTCCAGCGCCAAGCCCAACAGCGGCCCCTTATGGCTGTGCTCTTCGGCGACGCAAACGATATGGGCATGATGATGTTGCACAGCCAAGGTCGGGCGGCCTAAGCCTTCGGCAAACTGGGTGGAATGAAAATCGCGGTGCAGATCGTGCGCGGTGGCGGCCAAGTTCTCCGCCCCGCCGGCCCGCGCCAGCATCTTGCCCAACATGTCTTCGTAAAGCTCGACCGCTTCTAGCGTTTCCATATCGCCGGCGGTTTTGGTCAAATAGGCTTTGTCGCCTTCAATCAGACACAAGCTCGCTTTGAGGTGCGCGCCCATACCCAACACGGTGGGATAAGTGCGGTCCAAATCCAGCACGGTTTCTAGAATGTCGTCAGCCGTCATCACCGATCTCCACTTCACAGAGCACACACGGGTCCACGGCTAAGACATGCAAGTTCGCCGCTTGATCAAACGCCGAACGATCGCCCACGCTAGCCCCCTTTAAGCCCAACTCCACCGCACCGCCTGGCTCAAAGTTCGCATCCGTGGGCGCGAAAACATCATAAGCTTTCACCCGCCCAGCTTCGATTTCAACCTTGTGGATCAATGCCCCGCGGGCCGTTTCGACTTGAGCTTCACCCGCACCTGCATCTTTGTGTGCGGTCCGGTCTGGGTCGCACGGGCTGAGGCCGTCCGACAGAATTTTCTGCGATTGCTCCAACACCTTCACATCCACCAAGCGCGAGACAAAACGTGCGCGCAAGCCAGCGCCATACGCGTCACGCGCGCCCTTCACTTCCGCCGTATCCCAATGACGCATCAGGGCACCGACTTCAGGGCTCTGGCCTGGACCCAACGCGCCAAAGTCGTTGATCCCCAGCGTATCGAGTGTGTCTAAAATTTTATCCACCAGGCCATCTTCGTAGAGATCGCGGGCAATCACGTCTTCCAAGCCATTGATAATGTCGGGCACGGCTTTCCTATTCGGCGTAAAGCCTGAACCGCCTAAGCGTTTCCAATCATTGGGGCCAAAGATCGCGTGCTGCAATTCCGATTGAGCCGACAGGGCACATTTCACAGCCGTAATGGCCGGGGGCAAGCCCAAAGCTTTGGGCCAGTCCATCCCGATGCGCATCAAGGTTTGGGTGAGCATTTCGGCTTCACGCAAAATGTCGCGGGCCGCTTGTTCTGAGTCCGACGGTTGAAGCCCCAGCGCCTTTTCACACGCCGTGAGCGCGGCAACGGTTTGCGCGGTTGAGCACAATGAAAAGATCATGCCCAACATCAACACCGTTTGTTCCGCAGAGCGCCCGCCAAACATCTTCGTCACACCTTGGGGGCGTGTACTGTCGATATCGACACTGCGCACACTGTCATTGGATATCCCCAAACGCACATGAATGCGTCCAGCAAAATCGGGGCTAAGCTCGGTGGTCAAATTCACACTCCCAAGTGTTCGTTTACAGCCAGCTTATCAACTGCATCACACCTGCCCAACCAATTTGTCAGGAAAGTCGGTAAACACCGAAGCTACACCCCAAGACCAAAGCTGTTGCGCCCGCTTGGGGTCATTGACGGTGAAGACCCGAAGTGTGACCCCGGCCTGTGCCAATTCGTCAACCAAGGCCTGGGTGATGAACGGATCCGATGCATGTAGGGCGTTCGTGTCGAAATGGTCCAAGCGTTCAGCCCAGTGCGGCGGGACAACGTCAACCAAGACGGCGATGTTCGCCTTCGGCAGTAACGTGTGAAAAAGATCCAGCGCGCGCTCATTAAAGGATGAAACCACCGTGCGCGCCGACGAGTCGCGCAAAACATCAACCATCGCTTTGACCGTCGGGCCTTCCCATCCCAGCGTGGGTTTGATCTCCAAATTCAGCGCAACATCGTTGGCGATACCAAACGCCAAAACCTCTTGCAAGGTGGGTATGCGCGCAGCCCCAAAGTCCTGAGCAAACCAGCTTCCCGCATCGAGCTCTGAAAGATCCGCCCAGCTTTTGAGAATAACCGGACCCTCTCCATTTGTGGTGCGCTCCAAGGTTTCGTCATGCATGACGATGGGCACGCCATCGGCGCTGAGCGTAACGTCCAACTCAATCGCCTGAGCACCCATGGTAACCGCACGCTCAAACGCCACCATTGTGTTTTCCGGTGCCGAGCCTGAAGCGCCCCTGTGGGCAATGGTTTTGGGCAGTTGTAAGGTCATACTTTAGCTTAACATGCTGCATAACCTTTATGCATTAGCCGCCTCACCCGTCTGTTGAATTGTGTCAACGCACCAAAAACGTCAAGATTTGCATGGGTGTGAAAAAACGTTCCGACGTTCTGCGGGGGGCCATGTTCACGCGAGAGACACAAAAACAACAAAATACGTTTACCCCAAAGTGCCACACTCGGTTTGAACACGAGCGATGACATCTTTTTTTGAGGTGGACCAAGGCATGAAACAACTGACGGCATACGACTTAAGCGAACTCAGCGTTCTCATCGTCGATGATAACCCACACATGCGCTATCTGGTGCGCCAACTGTTGGGCGCGTTTGGCATACGCAAAAAACAAGAAGCCGACGATGGCGCTGAGGCACTCAAGTGTCTGAAAAGCTTCCAACCCGATTTCGTGATTTGCGATTGGAGCATGTCCCCGCTGGACGGCCTTGATTTCACGCGCTTGGTGCGCACGTCGGATGATACGCAAAACCCGTTTCTGCCCATCATCATGCTAACCGGATACACGGAACTGCATCGTGTGGAAGAAGCCCGCGATGCTGGCGTGGATGAGTTTTTATCCAAACCCATTTCAGCAATGGCGTTATATTCGCGCATTGTCTCTGTGATTGAAAAGCGCCGTCCGTTCGTGAAATCAACAACGTTCTTAGGCCCGGACCGACGCCGCAAGCGGATGTTCAGCTCTTACAAAGGCCCGGAACGGCGCACGGATGTCCTCATTGACGACACACCGCCGGCCAGCCTGTTCGCAAAAACCGCCATCCCGACACACCACGTGAGCTGACATAAACCGTCTTATTCTTTCGCAAACAACTTGCGCGCGCGCGCCAGCTTTTGCGCGTTGTGCGCCTCAATCTGCTTTTGCAGAGTTTCGGGAACCTTGTCGGCCAACGCCAGCTCGATGAACTGCTCGATGACCTCGACTTTGTCCAAGGGAACTTCAGCCAAAATCTCTTTCGTTTTGGGCTCTTTGGATATGCCCTCTTGTGCACGTTTACCGACGTGAGGCCCACGCATATACTTCGCGTAGTGCATATCGACTTTGCGGATGTGATTGTCCAACCACGTCGACAAATACGCCACGATTTTGCCAAGGTGGATGGTCTCGGGCTCTTTATTGATCAGCAGGGTGAGAGATTCGATCTCTGCTTGATACTTGCGATGAATCTCCACGTGCTGGTCGTATTTGGGGTAGTTGGCACCTTCCATCAATTGCTCTTCGCGTTCGAAGTGATGGTCAACGTAGACCTGAAGACGCTCGACAATGTTTTTGACCTTCGCCGGGTCCTTATTGGTGGCATAGGCGTTGTGCATCAACTTGAACATCTCGTAGAGATTTTTATGGTCATCGTCGACCACGCGAATTTTGGTGAGATAGGCGTCGGACCATTTGAATAATTTCATGACGTCTATTGCTCCACGCGAACGGATATTTCAACGCGGCGGTTTTTCGCCCGATTTGTAGCATTGTCATTTGCCACCAGCGGGCGGCTCTCGCCATAGCCTTGGATGGTGATGCGTTCCGGCGCGATGCCGTTGTATTCCAACAACTGGTGCACCACGGACGTGGCGCGCGCCGCCGACAATTCCCAGTTCGAACGATACCGTCCATCGGAACTAACGGGAATGTTATCGGTGTGACCCGATACAATCAACGTCCCCTTGGTTTTCACCAGCGCGGGCGCGAGCTTGTCTAAAATGCTTGCGAATTCAAACGTTAAATCACCGCCGCCCGACGGGAATGCGATTTCATTGGGAAAGCGGATGACGACTTCGTTGCCGGCTTTTTCAACGGTGATCCCGGAACCCGCAACTTCATCGTTGATAATCTTCTTGAGCATCCCGCTCAGCTCTTCGAGTTTTTGTTCTTGTTGGCGGCGCGCTTCTTCTTTGATCTCTTCTTGCATGGCGCCCAGATCATACGACGCCACATATTCTTTTTCTTTTTGGCTTTCGTAATCGGCGTCTTCTTGCATGTTTTCGGTTTGCGTGTCGTCGGGCGGCGCAATTTCACTGGCCGAACGGCGCAGTTCCGCCCCATCGATCTCAATCATGCCCGACAGCTTGGACGTTTCCGATGTACCGAACGCCTCTGACAAGGAACCCGCCAAAGACTGATACTTAATCACGTCCATTTCCGAAAACGTCAACAACAGCACAAACAGCGTCAACAGCAGCGCCATCAGGTCCGCAAAGGTGACCATCCACATTGGGGCGCCGGCTGGTGGTGCTTTTTTTCCCAATGCTCAATCCAACTAGTCGCGTTGCGGGGCCGAGCCGGAGGGCAAGTAGCCACTGAGAATCTCAGCCAAAATGCTCGGGTTTTGGCCCTTTTGAAGCTGCAAAACACTTTGCATGATCAAATCCAAGTTGTTGCGGTCGAACTCGGCCTTGATCGAGAGTTTCTCAGCCAATGGAATGGCAATCAAGTTTGCGATCAAAGCACCATAAAACGTCGTCAACATTGCGATGGCCATAGCGGGACCGATGGACGCCGGATCAGACAAGTTGCTCAACATCTGCACCAGACCGACCAGTGTACCGATCATGCCGAACGCAGGTGCCGCGTCGCCAATGCCGCGAAACATGGATTCGCCCGCTTCTGAATCATGGATCATGGTGTTCGCTGTACGCACGAGCGTCTCGCGAATGACCTCTTCGTTGTGGCCGTCCACACACATGGAGATGCCGCGTTGAAACAGTTCATTGTCGACGGTCACGTTTTCCAGGCCCAGCAAGCCCTTGTCGCGCACAATTTTCGCCAACTCGAGAGCTTTTTCGTAAAGCTCCTGAGGGTCGTTCACAGGGTTTTTGAACCCAATTGAAATCCCCGTTTTGAGGGATTTAAGGACATCTTTCATAGGGAATTTGATCAACGTGGCCGCCAACGTTCCGCCGAACACGACCAAAAGACTCGGAACGTTAATAAACGTCCCGATATCTCCGCCCAGGAAAATTGCTGTGAAAACAACACCTAAGCCAAAAACAATCCCAACAAGAGTCGCAATATCCATGGTTTTTTCCTGGACAATTACGTCATTTTTTTTAGCTATATACCCTATATTGTGAAGTGTTTCTATTTCAGTTTCTAAGGGATTGAGCCTTTTTTAGAATCATATGATAATTACGCCCATGAATGCCGAGGAGTAAGCCATGAACGTGTTCGTACCAGCCCTGTTGTTAACGCTGATCACTGCGCCGGTTTTGGCGGCGGATGACCCCGATCCCAATGCCCCGGTAGAGCCGGCCCAGGCCATGTTGCCGTCTTACAAGCTTCAGCCGGAAAACAGCCGGAAAAAGATTACCTTCACCCCGTTTTTCGAAGTCTTCGATCAAGATGAAATGTGGATGCTGTGTTATAACGAGCCGCGCATCCGCGATGCCTTCAACATGGAACTGATGACCCGGCGCGTCAAAGTCGACGCCAAGCGCCGCCCGATTCTCAAGCCCCTGGAAAAACGCCTCCACGCCCTGGCCAACCGGGCCATAAAAGCGAACGTGGTCAAGAAGCTTTATCTTGTGGAAGGGGAATACGACAAAGCTTGGGCGCCGGACACACCACCACCGGTGCCAAACCCGATCGATTGCAGCCTCATTGAATTTCGCGCACGGGGAATCAAGTGACGCGTATGAATTCTTAACTTTTTCGCGAAATTATGTTTCAGGTACAGACCGCATTCTAGTTTCAGCGCTCTCAACTAAGTCTCTGAAACAGAAACAAAAGGCCGAACATCCCCTTTTCTGCTCTTTATGCTGTATACTAGACATGTGCAGGGGGCACGGGAGGGCCAATATGATATCCGAGTATCTCAAACATACCCGGTCTGTTGCTGAGCTTGATGAGCTGTTCGATCGTGACAAGCAGCTGGCTGCCATTGCCGCGACAACCCTGTTTCAGCATGAAATCAGCGTTGCCGTTTCCAACATTAGCGAAATTCAACAGGTCGCCCAAGCGCGCGTCTTAGCAGACTGTCAGGTCGCGTCTGCAACGCTGATGAGTGATGCCGAAGTCAAAGCGGCACAACTGTTGGCCGATGCCCAAAAGGCAAAGCTAAGAGCGCTCATGCAAGAGTTCGATGAGCGGAGCGCGCGATACCCCAGTCCGCAAAAAATTGATGACATCCGCGTAGAGACGTCCAATAAATTGTCGCAGGCAGCGCAGGATGCCATCACGGAAATCGAGAAAACGGCGCAGAAAGCCGTTCAGGAATTGAAAACCCAGTCCGATCAGGCCATTGAAAACATTCAAACCCTTTCCCAAGACATGCTTGAATCCGTTTCTGAAAACCTTGAAATCGCCAAAACAAGATTATCCCAAGAACAAGAAACGGATCGCACGCCAGAAGACGTGGCTGAAAATGCGCTTGAAGCTGCAGAAAAAGTCATTGATGAAGCCAAGCGTGCTTCATCCGCGCTTCAACATTTAACAGAACAATCCATTGCCGAATTGAAGCTCATCACCGATGACGCTGTGAACACCATCAAAAAATCAACACACAAAGCGCGGGAGCGATTGAACTCTATGCTCTCAAAAGCGCTCGCGTTGTTAGATGAAGATATCCAAGTTTGATGCAGGATCCTGATCAGATCCCCAAAACCCAACAAAAAAGCCGCCCACGGCGACTTTCAGGCATCCCAAAACTGAACAAAGATGGTGCCCCCAGTCGGAATCGAACCGACACTCCCTTGCGGGAACGGGATTTTGAATCCCGCGCGTCTACCAGTTCCGCCACAGGGGCACTGTGATCTTTGGTGAACGGGGGCCATCATACTCAGGGTTTGCTCAGCGTCAACACCGAACTGTCACAAAATTTCCGCCCTCTAAATGCCTCATTTTCCGGGCAAAAACCCGTGATTGCTCAAACGTGCCGGGACTGCTAGACAAGGGCCGCACCAAAAACTGAGAAATGGGGACCGAAGCCCTTGCTGCGTCGCACTTACGATTGGACCATGAAGCTTGCCGAACACGAACATGCCCTTTGGGCGTTATTCTTGGTGGCGTTCATTGAAAGCTCCGTTTTCCCCATCCCACCGGATATCTTGCTGATCCCGATGGTTTTGGCGTGCCGGGAAAAAGCTTGGAAAATCGCGGCCGTGTGTACCCTGGGTTCGGTCCTGGGCGGCATGCTGGGCTACGGCATCGGCTTTTTCCTGTTCGAACAACTGGGCGGGCCGATTTTGGACATGTACGGCAAGCTGGAAAAATTCGAAGAATTCCAGCAGATGTACAACGAGTGGGGCGCGTGGGTGGTCGCTATGGCGGGCCTGACGCCGTTCCCCTACAAGGTCATCACCATCGCGTCGGGCGTGACGGCCCTAAACATCGTGACCTTCGTGATCGCGTCTGTGATTTCGCGCGGCATTCGCTTTTTCTTGGAAGCGTGGCTGTTGTGGTACTTCGGCGATCCCATCCGCGAATTTATCGACAAGTATCTGGGCATTTTGGTCACCATCGGTTTTGTCGTATTGCTCGGCGGCTTTGTCGCGGTGAAGTATGTGATGTAGGCTCAACACATGTTAACAGCGCCCCGCCTTTACCCCGTTATTCTGATCGCCATCGGTGTCGGCTCATTGGCTTTCGCCTATACGGCACAATACGGTTTCGATCTGGAGCCGTGCATTCTGTGCCTTTATCAGCGCATTCCGTTCGCCGTCGTGGCGATTTTGGGCGGCATCGGCTTTTACCGGCCTCAATGGCTGAGCCCCCTCTTTGCGTTAGCCACCATTGCGTTCGCCATCAACTCAGCCATTGCTTTCTACCATGTTGGGGTGGAACAGCACTGGTGGGTGTCCGCCGCCGGGTGTGGTGGCGGCAACGTCAACACCGTGATGTCGGCCGCCGACATCCTTGCCAGTCTCGACAAGCCCCAGCCCAAAGCTTGCGATGCGGTGGACTGGACGTTCTTGGGCGTTTCCATGGCGGGGTGGAATATTGTATTCTCTGGGGGCTTAGCCGTCATTTCCGGCTACGTGCTGAAAACCCGCAAATGGGAAGATTAAAATGAGCACCAAAGACACCGATATCGACACCTCCATCACGCCCACGACCACACCGGTTGGCGGACGCATGCCCGGCGACCCCACCAAGGACGAACTGATCGAACGCATCATCCGCGTCGATCAAGCCGGAGAGTATGGCGCGGTGCGCATCTATCAAGGCCAACTGGCTGTGCTTGGCAAAGGCCCCAAGGGCGACATGATCCGCCACATGAAAGAGCAAGAAGACGTGCACCTGGACACGTTCACCAAAATGGCGTCCGAACGCCGGGTGCGTCCCACGGCCTTGATGCCGTTTTGGCACGTCGCCGGATTTGCATTGGGTGCAGGTACGGCTCTGCTGGGTGAAAAAGCCGCCATGGCCTGCACCGTCGCCGTCGAAGAAACCATCGACGAGCACTACCAACACCAAATCGAAAAGCTGGGCGACGACGAAAAAGAGCTGCGCGATCACTGTGTGCAGTTTCGCGAAGAAGAGCTGGAACACCGCGACATTGGTTATGAACACGGCGCGGAAAGCGCTCCGGCCTACCCGCTACTCAGCCGCGCGATCAAGTTCGGCACCAAGTTGGCGATTAATTTGTCTGAGCGGGTTTAGGGTCATAAGCCTTACGGAATGATGCGTCCGACCAGGGCTTCCATGGGCACGAAACCGATTTCGTCGGTGCGGCTATCGGTTGAATAATCGCGATTGTCGCCCAGGACGAAGAAGTGGCCTTCCGGCACGTGATAAATTGGCGTGTTGTCTAAAGGATATGTGTCGTTTTTTTCAACAATTGACGCTTGCACACCATTGGGCAGGGTTTCCCTATATAGGGTGAGGTTTCCTCTAAAATAATCATGTTTGACTTCGAGGACGTAATCCCCTACCCGCTCGCGTTCGACTTTCTGACCATTAATAAAAAGAACCCCACCTTTCATTTGAATACTGTCCCCGGGCAACCCGATCAGGCGTTTCACAAAAGGTGTGGAATTGGGTTCTGGCGACAGAAAAACAATCACGTCACCACGCTTGGGCGGCGTATAGAAGAACCGTCTTTCTCCAGGTGTTGCACTCAAACCAAACGAAGCAGCGGAATAACCGTAGGCATACTTCTCGCCCCAAAACGTATCCAGTCTCTTGATGGTCGGCTCCATGCTTATGGACGGTAGGCGGTAACGTTCCATCACCAAAGACTGAAAAGAAAACCCTGCCGCAATCGGCAACACAAATGCCAGCCCCACAATCCAATACCAACGAGAGAACCAAACCATAGGCGGTACAGAACCTCTGCTGCGCGCGATGACATAGCCGTGAATTGCACCGCCTATTTTTAACGATATGGACCAGATGAATACGCTGATATCAGCAGAAAGGCCAAAGGGCAGCGGTCCCAATGGCCAATAAATATATAGGACAGAAACGGTCGTAAACGCCAAATAGATCAGCGCCAAACGCCCTCTGCCCAAATACATCATCGCCACAACTGGATCAAAGATCAGTGCAAGGACAACAACACACCAAGGTCTGCGGTTTTGAAAATCTGAGAAAATATTAATCACAACAATGCTCAATAATAAGTTGTGAGTATATATTTAGCACATCTC